>JACMKW010000081.1 GCA_014379885.1 Rhizobacter sp. | reverse complement strand
CGATGCGGCCCCGTTGGCAGTCTACAGTCCCCACCATGAGCTATGAACTCCATTACTGGCCCACCATCCAGGGCCGCGGTGAATTTGTGCGGTTGGCTCTGGAGGCCGCGGGCGCACCCTACGTTGACGTGGCGCGCAGCGAGCGCAAAGCGGGGCAGGGCATGCCGGTCATGCTGCACCACATGGAAGACAGCGCCCAGGTGCACCCGCCATTTGCGCCACCGTTCCTGAAAGACGGTGCCCTGCTCGTGGGGCAGACGGCGGCCATCCTGCATTACCTGGCGCCGCAATTGAAGCTGGTTGCCCGCAGCGAGCAGGCCCGCGTATGGACGCAGCAGATTCAGCTCACCATCTGCGACATGGTGACCGAGGCGCATGACACCCACCACCCGATTGCCAGCAGCCTCTATTACGAAGACCAGCAAGCTGAAGCGCTGCGCCGCGCCACCGTGTTCTGCCGCGAGCGCCTGCCCAAATTCCTGCAATGGTTCGAAAGCATCGTGGTGCGCAACCCGGGTGGGCCACGGCATCTGGTGGGCGGCAAGCTGAGTTATGCCGACCTGTCGCTGTTCCAGTTGATCGAGGGGCTGCGCTACGCATTCCCGAAAGCGGCTGGGCGTGTTTTGACGAAGACGCCCGCCATCGTGGAGCTGCACGACCGTGTCGCCGCGCTGCCACGCGTGGCGGCCTACCTGAAGAGCCCGCGGCGCATTGCGTTCAACGAGCAGGGCATCTTTCGCTGCTACCCCGAACTGGATCTGGGCTGAGCTCGCACGCCGTTCGCCTTGAGCCTGCCGAAAGGGCTTTCCGCCCTGGCAGGCAAAATGCGCCATGAAAGCTCCCGCCCGACTGCAATCCCTGATCGAAGAAGGCCTCATCGACACGGTGGTGCGCCAACTCATGAGCGGCAAGGAAGCCATGGTCTTTGTGGTGCGCAGTGGCGGCCACACGCTGTGCGCCAAGGTCTACAAAGAAGCCACGCACCGCAGCTTTCGCCAGGCGGTTGATTACACCGAGAACCGCAAGGTGAAGAACAGCCGCCAGGCGCGCGCCATGGCCAAGGGCACACGTTTCGGGCGAGAGGCGCAAGAGGCCGCGTGGCAAAGCGCTGAGGTGGATGCGTTGTACCGCCTGGCTGCGGCCGGTGTGCGTGTGCCCAAGCCGCACAACTTCTACGACGGCGTGTTGCTGATGGAATTGGTGGCCGACGAAGGCGGTGATGCAGCCCCGCGGCTCAACGACGTGGTGTTCACGCGCGAGCAAGCCTTGGCACATCACGCCACGCTGTTGGTCGAAGTGGTACGCATGCTGTGTGCGGGCGTGGTGCACGGCGACCTGTCGGAATTCAACATCCTGCTAGCGGCCGACGGCCCGGTGATCATCGACCTGCCGCAAGCGGTAGACGCCGCCGGCAACAACCACGCAAGCCGCATGCTGCTGCGAGACGTGGCCAACCTGCGCGCTTTCTTCGGCCACTTTGCGCCCGAGCTGCTGCCCACCCAATACGGCCCCGAGATCTGGGACCTGTACCAGCGCGGCATGTTGACGCCTGAGGTGGCGCTGACCGGCCGCTACGAACACCACGCCGGCGCGGTCGACCTGAGCAGCGTGATGCGCGAGATCGACGACGCGCGGGCCGAAGAGGCGGCGAGGCGCGTGCGCATGCAGCTCGCTTCTTGATCGGCCGCTGCGCCGTTCAGCGAGTGGGCTTGCGCCCCGTGGCTTGAGGCCGCAACTCTTGGCCTTTGCCGGTGCGGGCCTGGAGCGCATCCCTCAACAGATATTCCACCTGCGCATTGGCGCTGCGCAGCTCTGCTGCGGCGAGGCGTTCGATCTCGGCCCACAGCTGCGGGTCGATGCGCAACAGGAATGATTTTTTGTCGGGGCTGGCCATGTGGTGGCTCAGTCACCCCAGTGGGCACGGCCTAACGGGCTGCGAGGGTCTTCGCGCATGCGCCCACCCATGGCAGGCGCCACGAACGCAAACGCCAGTACCGCAGCAGACACGCTGATCACCCAGCCCGACAAAGGCATGCCCACCCAGCGCATCACCACACCGGCCACCAAGGCCGTTGCGCAGACCCACATGATCCAACGCCTGAAAACCATCAAGCCCTCCGGTGTCAGTTGTAGAGCGTGCCGGCGTTCACCACCGGTGTGGCGTCATGGTCGGAGCACAGCACCACCAGCAGGTTGCTCACCATGGCGGCCTTGCGCTCGTCGTCAAGGTGCAGCAGGCCGCGATCGGCCAGGCCCTGGAGTGCCATGTCGACCATGCCCACGGCACCGTGCACGATCTTGCTGCGCGCGGCGATGATGGCTTCGGCCTGCTGGCGGCGCAGCATGATGCCGGCGATCTCGGGGGCGTAGGCGAGGTGGGTGAGCTTGGCGTCGACGACCACGATGCCGGCTTGCGCAAAACGCGCCTGCAGTTCGGTGCGCAAGGCTGCAGCCACTTCGCCGGTGCCAGAGCGCAGCGTCACTTCACGCACCGCGTCAGGTGAGGGTTCGTCGAGGTTGTCGTAAGCGTAGCTCAGCGCAAGGTGGCGCACCGCCGACTCAGCCTGGGTGAGCACATAGGTCTCGAAGTTGTCGACGTCGAAGCTCGCCTGGGCGGTGTCTTCGACCCGCCACACGATGGCCGCCGCGATCTCGATCGGGTTGCCTCGCATGTCGTTGACCTTGAGCTTTTCGCTGTTGAAGTTGCGTGCCCGCACCGACATCTTCTTGGTGACGTAGAACGGGTTGGCCCAGCGCAGGCCTTCACCCCGGTCGGTGCCGCGGTAGCTGCCAAAGAGCGTGAGCAGGGCGGCCTGGTTGGGTTGCAGCATGTACAGCCCGGCCAGGCACCAGATGGCGCTCAGCACGCCCAGGCCAAACACCCCGGCGAACAGGGGCACCGGCCGGTTGATCAACAAGAAAAGCGAAATGACCGCCACCGTCAGGCCGATGGCGACGTAGACGAAGCCGTTGCTCGAAGAGGCCGCGTGCTCGCGTGAAGCAGTCTTGTCCATGACACTCTCTCCCAAAGTGCCCCGCGCCATGAAAGCAGCGGGCTTCAGAATCAGGCCGGACCATCCGGTCTGATCTCAAAGTGATATCACTTTAGTATTGAGTGGCCGCCGCGTCAAGCAGCGGTTTCACACGAATCGATTTACAGCGCTGGGTGGCTTACTGCGTATTGGTGACGATGGTGACGCGCCGGTTTTCGGGCGCAGCCGGCACCTTGCGGTTGAGCAGGTCGGTGTCGCCCTTGCCTTCGGCCTTCAGACGCTCGGCGGCGATGCTGTGCGTGGCCACCAGGTAGGCGCGCACGCTTTCGGCACGCTGCTGCGAGAGCAGCAGGTTGGCATCGGCCAGGCCGCGCGGGTCGGCGTGGCCTTCGACGTTGAAGCTGTACTCGGCCAGGCGGTCGTTCTTGAGGGCAGCGGCCACCACGTCGAGCTGCTGCTTGGCCGGGCCGGTGAGGTCGGACGAGTTGGTCTCGAAGGTGATGAGCAGCGAGGCGCTAGGTTTCTTCTTGGGCGCGAGCACGGCATCGGTGCTGCGGCTGATCTTGAGGCTGCGTGTCAGCACCGGCGCGGGCTCAGGGGTCAGCGCGTCCAGCAGGTTGGACTCGGTGACCTTGTTGCCCTTGAGCAAGGTGGTCTCTTCGGCCCAGGTGGTGGCGCAGGTGCCAGCCAGCAGCAATGCAGCGGCAGCGATTTTCGAGGCGGTGGTGAGGGTCAGACGCATGAGGGACTCCGGGGGTCAAGCTGTTCGCATGGTGAACGATTGTGTGGCGCGGGGGAAGCGACCAAGGTCACCCCTGATTCGGGTCGGAAATTCACGCCGGCATGTTCAGACAGCGTCGGGCCCGGCCACCGTGTCTCCCCACAGGCTGGACATGCGCGTGGTTTCAGCCGGGTCACCGATCCACACGGCCACGGCGCTGTAGTTGTCTTGCCGCGGTGCTGCAGCGAGGTGAATGCGCTCGGCCATGCGGTCTAGCCAGTCTTGCGGGCTCTTGGAGTCGGCAAACATGGATTCGATGTGGCGTTTGTCGAAGTGCTCCCACCAGCCGTCGGAGCACAACAAGAAGGCGTCGCCGTCTTCCACCGCGATCGGCGTTTCGATGGTGTTGGGTTCGACGCCATCTTCAGCGCCCATCGCGGCGAGCAACTGGTTTTTCTTGGGATGCGTCAGCGCCTCTTCGGGCGTGAGGTAGCCGGCATCGACCATGCGTTGCACCACGCTGTCGTCTTGCGTCAGGTGCAGCACACGTCCGTGACGCAGCAGGTACAGGCGCGAGTCGCCCACGTGCGTCCAGAGGGCTTCTTCGCGGCGTGCGTCGATCCACAGCGCCACCAGGGTGGCGTGCATGCGGTCGCGGCTGCGGCTGTCTTGTTTTTGCAGCAAGGCGTCGTTTGCGTCGCACACCAGCATGGTGAGCTCATCGGGAGACGCCTGCGCAGCCGACTGCAGGCCCAGCTCGGTGATGCGCACCACGATGTCGGAGGCCTCGGCGCCACCGCGGTGGCCGCCTGCACCGTCAGACAGCACGGCATACCAGAACGAGCCGTTCTGGCCATGGCGCAGATCGTCTTCGTTGTGGCTGCGCGCGCCCACCTCGCAACGCGAGGCGATTTCTACCTGCAACATGCTCTGGTCAGACGGAAGGGTGGCGGGACGCGTCTAGCCGGTCGAGCTGCTCTTCGTAGGCTTCGATGAAAGCCTTGCCAAAGAGGTCGTGGAAGTCGTCTTGTGCGTCGTCGCGGATGCGCTTGAAGTGCTGCAGGTACAACTCCCAGAGCTTGGCGCGGCGGTTCATGGGCAGCACGCTGTCAAGCACACTGTTGCCGGCGAGCTTGCCTTCGAGCTTGCCGGGCTCAAAGCGGTCGAGCACACCGGTGAGCGCGGCGCGCATGCCGGCCATGGTGCCGATGGCGTGGCCCAGCAAGTCGTCCATCACGTCATTGACGGCCACCGGACCCATCATGAAGCCGCGCATCGGCGGCTGCAGCAGTTGCTCGATGGCGGCGCCCGCATCGGGTGAGAACTTCAGCGGGTTGTTGTTGCGCGCCTGGATGGTGGTCACGTCGGCCTTCAGCTCCTGCTTGGCGGCAGCGCGCACTGCGACCAGCTTGATGGTGCCGTCGATCGAGTGGTGCAGCACCTGGCCCAGCACCTTCATCAGCTCGGGTGTGAGGCCTTGCGGCAGCTTGATGTTGACGCCTGCTCCTTCGCAGAAGGCGGCCCAGAGCGCTTCGGTGGAGGCGTTGGCTGGGGCTGGCACGGGCGCTGCAGCAGGTGAGGCGGGCGGCAGCGCGTCAAACGGCGCAGGTGCCGAGTCGAACACCGGCCGGGTTGGCTTGACGCCGGGCACGGTGCCAGGT
>JACMKW010000080.1 GCA_014379885.1 Rhizobacter sp. | reverse complement strand
GCGGTGAGCGCGAGGCCGAATCGGTGTTCGCGCTGCAAGGCATGTATTGCGCAGCCTGCGCCGGCATCATCGAATCGGCGCTGCGGGCCGTGCCTGGTGTGGTGCGTGCCGACGTGAATGCCGCCAGCCAGCGTGTGCTGGTGCTGTGGGATCCAGGGCAAGCACGCGCCTCGCAGCTCGTGGCGGCTGTGCAGGCGGCGGGTTACCACGCGTTGCCGGCACAGCATGAAGCCGCCCGCGTGGCGCGCCAGCGCGAATCGCGGCAGGCGCTGTGGCGCCTCTTCGTGGCCGGCTTTTGCATGATGCAGGTGATGATGCTCACCGCACCGGCCTACCTGGCCGCACCGGGTGACATTGCCCCCGACCTGGCTGCCCTGTTGCGCTGGGCGGCCTGGGTGCTCACGCTGCCGGTGCTGGTGTTTTCTGCCGGGCCGTTCTTCAGCAGTGCCTGGCGCTCACTGCGCCAACGCCAGGTCGGCATGGACGTGCCGGTGGCCTTGGGTGTAGCCATCACCTTCATTGCCGGCACCGGCGCCACTTTCAACCCCGATGGCCCATTCGGCGCCGACGCCTACCTCGACTCACTGACCATGTTCGTGGCTTTCCTGCTGGCAGGGCGCTGGCTGGAGTTGCGCGCACGTGCACGCAGCACCGAGGCGCTCGACGCCTTGTTGCAGCGCCTGCCCGACAGCGTGGAGCGGCTCGACAAACACGGCGTGGCGCACACCGTGCCGGTGGCGCGCCTGTGCGTTGGCGACCGGGTGCGTGTGGCGGCAGGCCAGGCCTTTCCGGGTGACGGGCAGGTGCTCGAAGGCAGCACGCAGGTCGATGAAGCGATGCTCAGCGGTGAGTCGCGCCCCATCGAGCGCGGCGTGGGTGACGCGGTGGTGGGTGGCAGCATCAACCTGGCGGCACCGGTGGTGGTGTGGCTGCAGCGGGTGGGTGAGGGCACGCGCTACCAGCAGATCGTCGAGCTGTTGCAACACGCGCTCACGCAGCGGCCTGCCGTCTTGCGCGCAGCCGACCGCCTGGCCGGCCCGTTCTTGTTGGGTGTGCTGCTGCTGTCGGCCCTGGCCGCTGCCGCATGGAGCGTGATCGACCCAAGCCGCGCGGTGTGGGTGGCCGTGTCGGTGCTGATCGTCACCTGCCCGTGTGCGCTCTCGTTGGCCGCACCGGCTGCCTTGCTCAGCGCTGCCGGTGGGCTGGCGCGGCGGGGCGTGCTGGTGCAGCGGCTGGATGCAATCGAAGCGCTGGCCCATGTCGACACCGCCTGCTTCGACAAGACCGGCACGCTCACGCAAGACCGCCTGGTGCTCGCCAGCACCGTGCTCGCACCGGGGGCCGACGGCAGCCTGCTGCTGGCACGCGCTGCCTCGCTCGCGGCCTTGTCGCAGCACCCGTTGTCGTTGGCGCTGGTGCAGTCGCTTCAGCCGGCGCAACACGGTTGGCATGAGGTGCATGAAGTGGCCGGGCAGGGCATCGAGGCGCTCGACGAACAGGGCCGCCGCTGGCGCCTTGGCTCGGTAGCCTGGGTCGGTGCCAGCCTCGCCCCCGAAGCGGCCAGGCCGCGTGTGGCCTGTGCACCGTGGCCTTCTCGCGCCGATGAGCAGGCCTGCTTCGAGTTCGACGAAGCCTTGCGGCCCGATGCGCACAGCGCCTTGCAAAGCCTTCGTGCGCAAGGTCTGGCAGTGCAGTTGCTCTCGGGTGACGCCACCGCCAGCGTGCAGGCCATCGCCAGCCGCCTGGGGCTGCCTGATGCGCAGGGCGGCGCCACACCCGAAGAC
The DNA here is from genome assembly GCA_014379885.1 of Rhizobacter sp. The sequence continues at coordinate 1,822 of JACMKW010000080.1, read as the reverse complement.
AAGCTGAAGGCCATCACCCAACTGCAGGCCGCGGGCCACCGTGTGCTGATGGTGGGCGATGGCCTGAACGACGGCCCGGTGCTCGCGCGCGCCGATGTCTCGATGGCCTTGGCCCACGGCAGCGCGTTGGCGCAGCAGCGCTCCGATTTCATCGTGCTCGGCAGCCGCCTTGGGGAAGTGCCCGCCGCGCACCGCCTGGCGCGGCGCACCCTGCGCGTGATGCGCCAGAACCTGGCCTGGGCGCTGGTCTACAACGCCGCCTGCGTACCGCTGGCGCTGGCCGGCCTGTTGCCACCCTGGGCAGCAGGGGCCGGCATGGCGCTCAGCTCGCTGGGCGTGGTGCTCAACGCCTTGCGGCTCTCGCGCTGAACACGGTTGCACACATGGACAGCCTCTACCTCTTGCTCCCCGTTTCGGTGCTGCTGGTGCTCGCCTTGATCGGTGTGTTTGCCTGGGCCGTGAACGCGGGGCAGTTCGATGACCTCGATCGCGAGGGCTGGCGCGTGTTGGAAGGGGGCGAGGAAGCACCGACCGCCACGAAAGCCCAGCAAGCCGGTGTTCCCCTTGATCCCGGTCAACTGTAAATACAGACGGCGTTCAGACAATAACCCTCATGGCAGCAAGACCCAGGAATCAGTGATGAACCAACAATCTCAGGCCCTCACGGCGCCGGTTTACAGCGACGCGGTGGTGCGCAACTTCGCACTCGCTGCCGTGCTGTGGGGCGTGGTCGGCATGCTGGTGGGGGTGGTGATCGCCGCCCAGCTCACCTGGCCCGAACTCAACTTCGGCATTTCGTGGCTGAGCTACGGCCGCCTGCGACCACTGCACACCAACGCGGTGATCTTTGCGTTTGGCGGCTGCGCGTTGTTTGCCAGCAGCTACTACGTGGTGCAGCGAACCTGCCAGGTCAAGCTGTTCGGCGAGAAGCTGGCCATGTTTACGTTCTGGGGCTGGCAGGCGGTGATCGTGGCCGCGGCCATCTCGCTGCCCATGGGCTACACGCAGGGCAAGGAATACGCCGAACTCGAGTGGCCGATCGACATTCTGATCACCGTCGTGTGGGTGGCCTACGCCGTGGTTTTCTTCGGCACCATCGGCATCCGCAAGGTGCGCCACATTTATGTGGCCAACTGGTTTTTCGGCGCGTACATCCTGGCGATTGCCATGCTGCACATCGTCAACAGCGCGGCCATTCCCGCCGGCGCGATGAAGAGCTACTCGGTCTATGCCGGCGTGCAAGACGCCATGGTGCAGTGGTGGTACGGCCACAACGCGGTGGGTTTTCTGCTCACGGCGGGCTTCCTCGGGATGATGTATTACTTCATCCCCAAGCAGGCCGAGCGGCCGGTGTATTCGTATCGCCTGTCGATCGTGCACTTCTGGGCGTTGATCTTCACCTACATGTGGGCCGGCCCCCACCACCTGCACTACACCGCGTTGCCCGACTGGGCGCAAAGCGTGGGCATGGTGTTCTCGCTGGTGCTGTTGGCGCCGAGCTGGGGCGGCATGATCAACGGCGTCATGACGCTCTCGGGCGCGTGGCACAAACTGCGTGACGACCCCATTCTCAAGTTCCTGATCGTGTCGCTGTCGTTCTACGGCATGAGCACTTTCGAGGGGCCGATGATGTCGATCAAGACCGTCAACGCGCTCAGTCACTACACCGACTGGACCGTCGGCCATGTGCACGCCGGCGCTTTGGGCTGGGTCGGCTTCATGACGATCGGCACGCTGTACTACATGGTGCCGCGCATGTTCGGCCAGACCCGCATGTACAGCGTCAAGGCCATCGAGCTGCACTTCTGGATCAGCACGCTGG
>JACMKW010000079.1 GCA_014379885.1 Rhizobacter sp. | reverse complement strand
GTAGCTCACCTGGCCGCCCGGGGTTTGCACCGTCACGTCGCACTGCATGTCGGTGTTGAGCGTGAGCACGCGCAAGGTGGTGGTTTCGCCCTGTGCTTTCAACAAGCCGGTTTCCAGCGCAAAAGGCACCACGGCCGCGAGCATGTTGCCGCAGTTGGGTGTGGTGTCGACGGAGTCTTTGTCAGGCTGCAACTGGGCGAACAGAAAGTCGAGATCGACACCCGCCGTCTTGCTGCGTCGCACGATGCCGACCTTGCTGGTGAGCGGGTGGGCTCCCCCCAGGCCGTCGATCTGGCGGCGGTCAGGCGAGCCCATCACGGCCAGCAGCACACGGTCGCGCTGCGCGATGTCAGTCGGCAGGTCGGCTTCGTTGAAGAAGGGGCCGCGCGAGCTGCCGCCGCGCATGAACAGGCAGGGAATCGGGTGTTGCATGGCGGGTGGAAGAGAGGCAGTGCGGGCGATTCTTGCGCAGCATTGCCCATACATCAACGAGATAGCCCATATAGCAGCTATGCCACTCTGGCATAAGATGTGGAGCCCCCACACTCACTTCTTTCGCTGCCCCCGAGGGGGCGCAGGCCTCCTTTGGGGCGGCCCGGCGAGAGGCCTGATCCATGGATTTGAAGCAACTCGAATACTTCGTTCACGTGGCTGAACTCGGCAGCTTCACGCGTGCCGCGAGCTTCCTCTCGATCGCCCAGCCGGCGCTGAGCCGCCAGGTGCGTTCGCTCGAAGTGGAGCTGCGCCAATCCCTCTTCGAACGCAATGGCCGCGGTGTCACGCTCACCGAGGCCGGTACGCGCCTGCTGGCCCATGGCCGCGGCATCTTGCAGCAGGTGGAACGGGCGCGGCTCGACATGGAAGACCACCGCGGCGCCGCAACCGGCCGCCTCGTGCTCGCGCTGCCACCGAGTGTGAGCCGCACCCTCACCACCCCGCTGGTGGTGGCCTTTCGGGCGCGTTTCCCCAAAGCCACGCTGAGTGTGGTCGAAGGCCTGTCGACCTATGTGCTGGAGTGGCTGGCCATTGGGCGGGTTGACTGCGCGGTGGTCTACAACGTGGCGCCCTCGGCCGCGATCGACCTGGTGCCGGTGCTCGATGAGCAGCTTTACCTGGTGTCGGCGCGTCGAAAGGACGGCAAGGGCGGCAAGCTGATCGGCCCGCCGGTCACGTTGGCCGAGGTGGCCGAGCACGAGTTGGTGATTCCCAGCCTGCCGCATTCCATCCGCATGCTGCTGGAAACGGCGCTCGCCAACGAAGGCCGCAAAGCGCGGGTGTCGCTGGAGGTGGAAAGCATTCCCGCGATCCTTGACTTGGTGCAGCAGGACCAGGCGCATGCGGTGCTGGCGCTCAACGCCATCCGGGGCAGCGGACATGAAGACAGCTTCCAGGTGCGGCCCATCCGCAAGCCCAAGATGACCACCACGCTGTGGATCGCCACGTCGTCGCAGCGCCACCGCGGGCCCTTGATAGACCAGTCGACCGAACTGGTTCGTGAACTCCTGCTCAAGCTGTGGGCGTGAGGCGCAACCCTCTTTCCCAAAGGGTCGTCGCCCCCGCCACAATCCCGCCGAGCCGTTAAAACTCAAGCAAAGCCGCCGCCGGCCGATATCACCCCCATGCAATACCCGATCGTTCACTGGATGGGTTCCGCCGTCTTGGGTACGGACAAGCGCCAGCGGGTGCGCATCACGCAGATCTTGCTGACGGCCTTGCTCGATTTGATCCTGACCGCCATCGCGGTGTATGGCGTCTGGGCGGGCTTGTTGCCGGGCCTGCACGCCGCCCTGTGGTCGGTGCTCACCCTGACGGGCGTTTTCGGGTTCTATGTCGCGGTGCGCAGCGGCTTCAACCTGCGCTTCACCGAAGACCCTGCCCTGACCCTGCCGCAAGGTGTGTTCAGCGTGTTCAGCACCGTTGCCGCATACGTGATGACCGGCCCGGTACGCGGTGCCAGCCTGCTGGCGCTGGCCGTCACCCTCATCGTCGGCATGTTTGCGCTCAAGCCGCGCCAGGTGTGGGGCCTGAGTGTCTTTGCCGTGGCCTTGCTGGGCGCCACCATGTGGTGGTGTCACGACCGCTGGCCCGCGCGTTTTCCGCTGCACGAGGAAGCCATGCACTTCATGCTGGTGGCGGTGGTTCTGCCGGCGATCGCCGTGCTGGCCGGGCAGCTCAGCAAGATGCGGCACAAGCTGGTTCAGCACCGTGTCGATCTGGAAAAGGCACTGGAGCAGAACCGCCAGCTCGCCATCCACGACGAGCTGACCGGCCTCTACAACCGCCGCCATGCGCTTGAGCTGATGCAGCAGGAAGCCCAGCGCGCCGAGCGCAACGGCCGGCCTTTGTGCGTGGCGCTGATCGACATCGACCATTTCAAGCGTGTCAACGACGAGCATGGCCACGCCCAGGGCGACGAAGTGCTGCGCACCTTTGCCGAAGGCGCCGCCGCGGCGCTGCGCGAAACCGACACGCTCGGCCGCTGGGGTGGCGAAGAGTTCATCGTGATGCTGCCCGAGACGCCGGCCGAGGCCGCCGTGGGTGTGCTCGCGCGCGTGCACATGCAGCTGTCAAGCGTGCGCTTCAATGCCATCGACCCCGCGCTGCGTGTCACCTTCTCGGCCGGCATTGCCATCTGCCAGCCCGGCGAGAAACTGGCCGTCGCCATCGAGCGGGCCGACCAGGCGATGTATGCGGCCAAACAAGGGGGCCGCGACCGCAGCGTGGTGTCACCGGTCCCGTCGTCCACCCCACCACCCGCGCCGGCCCGGGTGATCGCCCCCAAGCGGGAGGGTGTGCCATCATCCAGCCCGTGATGCACCGCCCTGGCCCCACCCCCACCCTCGCGCAAGCCCTGCGTGTGTGGGTCATGCGCTTCGCGTCCAGCTTCTTCCCCGTTCCTGCCCGCTCCCTTCGTCCGATTCGAATTCGCCGGGATCGTTGAGCTGCGGCTTCGGCCGGTGCTTGGCGGTCCTGTCGTTTGTGGTTGCGTTTGTCGTTGCGCGCTTGCCGCGCCCCACACGGATCGAATGGAGAGTTCCCATGTCATTGCTTGCCCCTGACGCCCAGGCGTCGGTTGTCTATCCCCGCCTTCACGAAATCGAGCGCACCGCTGCGCGCCTGGCCGGCCACATCTTGCAAACGCCGGTGTGGCGTTGGCAGACCGGCATCGTCGAGCAATCGCTGAGCCCGCAGACCGAGGTGTGGTTGAAGCTCGAGCTGTTCCAGCGCACCGGCAGCTTCAAGCTGCGTGGCGCGCTCAACTGCCTGCAGGCGCTCGACGAGCCCGCGCGGCAACGCGGCGTGGTGGCGGCCAGTGCAGGCAACCATGCGGTCGCTGTCGCGTTTGCGGCACGTGCCGTGGGAGCCCATGCCAAGCTGGCCATGCCGCGCCACGCGAGCCCGGTGCGCATCGAAGCCTGCCGCGCCGAAGGCGCCGAGCTGCTGCTCACCGACACCGTGCACCAGGCGTTCGCCTTAGCGCAAAAGCTGGTGGCCGACGACGGCCGCAGCATGGTCCACCCCTTCGACGGGCCGCGCACCGCTGAAGGCACAGCGACCATCGGCCTGGAGCTGATGCGACAGGTGCGCGGGCTCGACGCCGTGGTGGTGCCGGTGGGCGGTGGCGGCCTGTGCGGCGGCATCGCCGCGGCCGTGAAGCAGATCAACCCGCGCTGTGACGTGTTCGGTGTGGAGCCTTTCGGCGCCGATGCCATGTACCGCAGCTTCCAGGCCGGCCACCCGGTGCAATTGGAGCGTGTAGACACCGTGGCCGACAGCCTGGGCGCGCCCTACGCGCTGGACTACAGCTTCGGTGTGTGCAGGCGCTTTGTGGACGCGATCGTGCGTGTGAGCGACGACGAACTCGCCCTTGCCATGCACCACCTGTTCTGCGACATGAAATTGGTGGCCGAACCCGCCGCGGCGGCGGCCACGGCCGCATTGCTGGGCCCGTTGCGCGAGCGGCTGGCCGGCAAGCGCGTGGCGCTGATCGTGTGCGGCACCAACATCGACGCTGCGCGCTTCAGCGAACTCTTGGCGCGTGCGGCCAGCCCGTGACACCCGCGAAGCGAGGTGGCCCTCAAGCAACGCCCGCGGAACCGGCTTTGCCGGGCCGCCAGGTGGGCCTTGCAGGCCGCGTTGGGCGAGGACGCCCAACTCTTCACCAGGCACATCTTGTCCACTGGACAAGATATGTCCGGGCTCAGCCCCTTGGGGGCAGGAGCGAAGCGACTGGGGGGCCTACTCCCCCACCAGAGTCTTGGCCATGCGCACCGCGTCTTCCACACCCTGGTAGTAGCCGGTTCGCCGGTCTACCTCAGCAAAACCGTGGTGGCGGTAGAAGGCGCGGGCACCAGCGTTGTCGCTGCGGGCTTCGAGGTAGACCTTGTTGATGCCGGCCACGCGTGCTGTGAGTTCGAGCCAGGCCAGCAGCGCACTGCCCACACCCTGGCGGCGGCAGCGTGGCTGGGTGGCCAAGAGCAGCACGTGGGCGTCGGCGGCGGCATAGCTCATGATCGCGAAGCCCAGCAAGTCGGCGCCGCGGCGGGCCACCACCACGTTGGTGTCGGCATCGGCCATGCTGTTCATCACGCGGTGCGGCGTCCAGCGCCAATCGAGCCCGTGTTCGATGGCGCGCCGCGACAGCGCAGCAATGGCCACGGCGTCGGCCGGTACAGCCAGGCTGATGTCGCTTTCGGTGATCATGGGCGGCATTCTGGACCATGCCGGGCCGAGGCGACAATGCTTCACAGTCACTTACTCGCCCTCCCTCAGTGCGCTTCACCGTCCTCCTGACCTTGCTTGTGCTGCAGCCCCTGCTCGGGCATGCGGCCAGTGACGTGTTGCTTGAGGCGCGCCAGCTGGTCGACCAGAGCCAGGCCCAGGTGAAGATTGACCCCGAACGCAGCCGCAAGCTCGCCGAGCAAGCCTTGCAATTGCTCGCCACCCGCCCCGATGCTGACTTGCAGGTGCGCGCCCACTTGCTGTTATGCGATTACCACTCTGAGCGTGACCGCGCAGCTGCCGAGCGCCACGTGGCCCAGGGCCGTGCCCTGGCGCCGCAACTGCAGCGCAAAGGCCTCGCGGCCGGCTTGCTGGGCTGCGAAGGGGGTTTGTACGAAGGCGCGGGCGACAACACCCGCGCGCTGGCGCTGTACGAAGAAGAAGTGGCGCTGGCCGACAAGACGCGCGACGACGAAATGCTGGCCGACGGCCTCTTCAACCGCGGCCACCTGCGCGGTGTGCGTGGCGAGTTTGCCAATGGCCTCGCCGACTTGAAGCGTGCACGTGCGTTGTTCGAGCGGCTGCAGATGCCGCTGTACACGCTGACAGTCGAGAACACCATTGCCATCCTCTACAACCGCATGGGTGACTATTCCCAGGCGCGCCACTACTACGAAGCAGCACTGAAGGCCCAGACCGCTGCCGGCCTGCTGCGCGAGCAGGCGGTGACGCAGTACAACCTGGGCCGCTCGCTGGAAAACCTGCGCGACTGGGACGCCGCCCAGCAGGCCTTCGACAGCGTGCTCAAACTCAGCCGCGAGCTGGGCTACACCCGTGGCATTGCTTACGCACTGCGCGGCCTGGCCAGTGTGCAAAACGCGCGCGGCGCGCCACAGAATGCGTTGCCCTTGCTCGACCAGGCCGCGGCGCAGCAAAGGAGCGTGCTCGATGCGCGCTTGCATGCGCAAATTTTGCTGCAGCGAGGCATTGCGCTGCGCATGCTGCGCCGCTTGCCCGAGAGTGTGGCGGCGCTGAACGAAGCGCTCAAGGTGTTCACCAGCGCCGACGCACTGGCCGAACTGGCGGCCACACACGGCGCGCTGTCAGACACGCTGGCCGAGCTGGGTGACTGGCGCGGCGCGTTCGAGCAGCAAACCCGCTTCAAGGCCGCCAGCGATCAGCTGCTGTCGCGCCAGCTCGACGAACGTTTTGCCACGCTGAAAATGGAAATCGACAACGCCGCGCGCGACCGCGAAATGGTGCTGCTGCAGCAGACGCAAAAAGCCTCCGAGCACGCACTTGCGCAAGAGCGCCGGGCGGGGCGTTGGCTGACGGTGGCCATCGGCCTGGCGGCCGTGCTGCTGGTGGTGCTCGGTGCGCTGGTG
>JACMKW010000078.1 GCA_014379885.1 Rhizobacter sp. | reverse complement strand
CCGCATGCGCGTCGGGCCGGCGGCCAATGAAACGGGCGCTCGCTTTCCTTGATCGGCAAGTCGTTGATGCTGGCTTAGAGTGCTGCGCGGCATCACCACCACCCGCTCAGCCTGAGGTATCGAAGGCCCACTCGGCCGTGCAAGGCTTCGATACCTCAGCCCGAACGGTTAGCAGGCAGTCGGGCGCTCAGTACGTTTTATAGGGAAGGAACTTGCCCGACATCACGATGCTCACCCGATCCCCTTTTGGATCAGCCTCGCGCTTCAAATCCATCTTGAAATCGATCGCACTCATGATCCCGTCGCCAAACTCTTCATGGATCAGCTCCTTGAAGGTCGTGCCATACACGCTCACCAATTCATAGAAGCGGTAGATCAGCGGATCGGTCGGCACCGAGGTCGGCAGCGAGCCCTTGTACGGCACCACCTGCAGCCACTTCTGCTCGGCTTCACTCAAGCCAAAGATCTCGCCCACGATGCCGGCCTGTTTGGCGTCGAGCGTCATTTGCCCCAGGCAGGCCGCGGTGACCCACTCCTTGCTGAGGCCGACCTTGCTGGCCACGTCCGACCACTTGATGCCGTTGGTGACCTTGGTGGTGATGATTTTTTCGGTGACGTCGAGACGGCTCATGTTGTGCTCCTGTTTGTTGAAAGAACGAGGCAAGCGACACGCCGCAAAAACCAGGCCACCGCAGCGCCATGCGTGCGCTCTTCACCCCAGACCGTGGCGCCGGGCCCCAAGCCGCCCTACCCGTGGGGTGCCGAAGGCGGCCACCTCACGGTGGTGCTTACAGCCCGCGCGCGTTGACGGTTGCGGCCGCCCTTCCCGGATCAAGTCCCCGTGATCACGGTGAACCTGAGGTTCTGTTGGCCGTTCAGCGAAACGCCGTTGCGCAAGATGGTGTATCGCAGCACATAGTTGTCGTAGCGGCCCGTGGCGTTGGCAGGTGGCGCCACGGCCACCTCGCCACCGATCACCGGGTAGTTGAGCGTCATCCACGACGGCACCGGGTCGCGCAGTGGGTCTAGCGATGCCAACCCGATGAAGGTCACTTGATCACCGGGCTCGCCGTAGTAGAACAGGGTGGTACCAAGGCCGGTGCGTTGAATCGTCCGCACGTGCAAGTCATTGCCAATGTGAACATAGACCTCCGGCTTTCTGATCGTGGGGCGCAAAGTGACCGCGGAGACGATCGTGTGCCCGCCTTCACCGGTTTGTGTCCTCAAGATCTGTGCATCTTTGTAGCGCGGGTTTTCGGGATCGAAGTCCGCCGGAATGCCGGAGATCACGCCGGTCGCCGCATTGAGCGTCAAGCCCGGGGGCAGGCTGTGTGCAGCGTCCACGGCATAGGCTACCGGCACGTTCGCCGTTGGCGCGTTCGGTGCTGCTCGAAACGGCATCAACCAGGCGAGGTGACAACAGGGGTTGTGCTGGTCGTGGTTCTCGTATTGAAACAACTCGGGAGTGACCGCCACACGCACGATCACCACATTGGTGGTGTAGTTCCAGCTACCGCGCGTAATGGTGGCCCGAAGCGACAGATCGAATGACGGCGACACCTCGGTGGCACCCGATAGCGTCAAGGTAGAGGCGTCAAACACGACGCCGTCAGGCAATGGTGTTTGCAGGCTGTAGATGACTTGATCGCCAAGGCGTTGGGTGAACCCGGTCAGCGCCACGATCGGATCGAAACGGAATGTCTGGCGCCATGCCACCGTCGGGCTGCCAAAAAAACCGACGAGGTTGGGAGCGCTGACGTTGAACGAAGCCGGCGCGCTCAGGGAGCCCTTGTAGCCGTCTACGGTGAGCACCATCGTCCCGCCCCAAGACCCAACGGCAGTGGGCGTACCCACGACGCGACAACCCGCCGATACCAGGCTCATGCCAGGCGGCACGCTGCCACCGGTCAACGCGCATATGGGTGTTTTTCCCTGCAAGCCAGAAATCACCGGCGCGTACTCGTTGTAGTCCATCAGCGAGAACGAGTTGACGCCCCACCTGAAGTCCACCATCAGATCGCTGTCGCCTGAGTCACCGCCGCCGCCGCAGGCGGACAGCATGGCCACAAGGCCCATCAGCAGACACAAGGCAGGCGGGCGCACGCATCCACTGAAAAAATCGAATCTCATGTTTGCTCCGAAGACACTATTGCAGCGTCTGGCTTGTGAACAACAACACCGTGTCGGCCGACGAGTTGTAGTACGTGGCATTCAGCCTCAGCGCAACCTGGCCCAGCGGCCCCGGCACGATCTCGGAGAGCGCGCCGGAGCCGTAGCCGCGGTAGTAATACGGCGTGGCCAGAATCACGAAGCTTGACGCGTCAACCACCGCCAGCGCTGCATCGCCGTTGAGGTACGTGGCGGTGTACGCACAAATCAACCGGTTGGCCACGTTGTGCGGCCGGCAGCCACCACCGTCGACTTCGGCCTGGCCGAACAATCTCAGGTCGGGTGCCCGGTAGACCGCACGGTCCAGCACCAGCATCTGGCCCGACCAATCAAGTGTGCGAGATCCAAAGTTGCCAGATGCTGTGACCACCTGCATCTCTTGTAGTCCGTCTGCCAGCACCGCGATGCGGCGCAGCCCGAACTCGGTTGTCTCGTTGTTGAACCCGTAGACGTTGTCGCCGTTGGGGCCGAAGGTGATGAGGTTGCTGCCGGTGTGCTCCTGCGTCATGCGGGGCAGCAACACCCCGCCACGAATAAGTGCCACGCCACCATGGCGGGGCGAGACGCCCGGGCGGACGGTGGACACGGCCACCAGGTCGGCATCCACCGGCGAGACAGCAATCTTCTCGGTTGAAAGCTGGCCATAAAACGCCAGTGTCGGCAGGCGCACACGCCACTGCTCCACCAGGTCGGGCAGTCGCAGCTTTACCACCTCGCCCGTTCCGTTGAGGCCGACGTAAAGCGCGCTGGCATCGGCATTGAGTGCCAAAGCCCATGGTTGAGAACCCACGGTCAAGGCGGAATAACTCACGGCCCCGGTCACAGGGTCGATGGTCGCAATGCGGTTGCCATTGAGCGGCACGCTGCCGGGCACGCTGGCGTAATAACGGTTGCGGGTGCGGTCAAACACCAGGGCGTTGTGAACAAGCGGCACGTTCATCACCGCGCCGTCGGCGCCGAACAGCACTAGCCCACCGACGGTGCCCCCGGTCAGCACAAAAGCGTACGCCGGCTCCACCACGGTGCCTTGGAGATCGACGACGGAGCGTTCCGCCCGAACCAAGCCGATGCCCGGCGCCCACCAGGTGTCTTCGGTCGAAGTTTCGGCATACGTCTCGTAGCGCATGCCTGAAGGCTGCAGGGCGAGCGTCGTCATGGTGCGAAGGTGCGCCACGTTTTGCAGTTGGCGCCCGTTGGGAAGATTGAGCGGCCCGAACTCCACGAGCACCTGGCCGATTTCAAGGCGAAAGCTCTCCAGCACACCATCGCCGTCGAGGTCTTCACCAGCGTTGCCCTGCCTGACGATGCGGCGCGTGCCGCCCACCGCGTAAAAAGGCTCGGGGTACTCCAGCAGATCACCCACAAACTGGGTCATGGCAGCGGGCGCACCCTCCAGCGGCCGCACCGCCACCAGGCCTTCGCTCGTGCGCCGATACCTTGAACTGCTGGCCTCGCCGCGTGAAGTTTCAGTGATCAACACGTCAGCGCCGCCAGCGCTGCTGACTGCGCGGCTCAGCGTCACGCCCGTCGTGAAGCCCCCTTGCTCGTGCTCGTAGGTCCAGCTGTCTCCAGGGGCAGCTGGAAAGTAGTTGCGGCTTCGGTAATCGAGCCGCGCGCCCGTCGGGTAGGTGTCTTCGGAAACCGTGGGCAGTGCAGGGCGGGTTTGCTGCGGCGCAGACCCCTGGCGCGGTTCATCACCGTCTCCGCCGCCACAAGCCGACAGCACCACAAGCGCGATGCACGCAACCCACCCTTGATTCATACCCATGGTGCCCTCCCCGGCCGCTCTGCTGGCTGACCCGATGTGCCCGGGTCGATTTTGGAATGGCTGGCAGAGCTGGGTAAATTATAAAAGCCGGCTCCGCCATGCTCCATCCTCACCTGGAGGGGAGAGGCATGTTCCGTTGGCGCGCGATGAGTTGCCTGTTGCTGTGGGCGTCGATCTGGCCTGGTCTGGCCGAAGCGTCGCCCGACAGCGCCAATTTCACGAAGGCTGTGCGCGCCACCAAGGTCGCCCGAGCGTTACCGATGCGATGGGCATGGCGGCGCTGGAGTTGGTTCCGCAGCGGCGCTGAACACAAGGGACAAGACCGCGGCCAGGCCACCGATCGGTGGCGCGGCCCTCAACCGCTACTCAACCGCTAGCCCGGCAACATCGCCAGCACCGCAGTAGCCCCATTCACCAACTCCTGCGCCGACACCTGCGACAGCCGCCCCTTGGCCTGCAGCGCCTGCACCGCGTCGACATAACGCTCCAGCGTGTGGCGCGCCAAGCGGTTGGCGAACACCTGGTGTTGCCCACCGATGGCCTCGCCACGCGCTACGAGCTGGATGAAGGCGAGCACCTTGCCGGCAAGTTCATCGTCCAGCCCCGTGGTGTAGAGGTAGACGTAGCTCGCCTCCACCAGGTCGAGCGAAGCGCGGCAGATCTGGCTGCAGGGTGCGCTGCCCACGATCGAGGTCACCGCGAGGTGGCGTGTGCGCGCCGCATCTGCCGGCAGCACGTAGCCTGCGCGCACCGTCTCGTGCAGCTGCGTGAGCAACGGCGACACATAGCTGCCATGGGTGGGGTAGAGCTGGTCGATCACGCTCTGCTCGAAGGGCACGTGCCGGCCGTACAGGATGCAGAACGCGGCACCGGTGTTGGCGCCGGTGTTGAGCGCCGTGGGCACGTCGAACTCGGCCAGGCGGATGCCGCCCAGCGCATTGCCCGACGCGTCACGCTGGATGACAGCGCCCACCGTGGTGACGGGCGCCGCGCTCGGCGGCTGCACACCCTCGCGCACCCAGCGCACCAGGTGGTCGAACGCAGCATTCGTCACGTGCTGGATGGGCACACGTGGGTACGGCGGGAAGGTGCAGTCGCCGACCGAAGGCGCGACGCCGTCACGCAGCAGCAGCGGGCGCGAGTTGAGCACCGTGCGGCGGCCCGAGTGGCTGGCGCCGGCCACCTCCCAGAAGCGGAACAGCGGCGTATCGGGTTGGCGCGCGGCCACCTGCGACGGCACGTCGGTCTCGGAGATGAGCTTGAAGATGGGCACCGTGAGGTCGGTGCGCAGGCGCCCACCACCGATGTACAGCATGTAGGCATCAACCGGGTCGCCGATCAGCGGGTGCAGCGCGTTGATGAACACCTGCAGCCGGCCGGCCGATTGCGAGGCGCCGATGGCCAACACCCGCTTGGCCGAGAGCTTGCCCAGCGGGCGCACGCCCACCGGGTGGCGGATGGCCTGCAGCGCTTGCGCAAAAATGTCGTAAGACAGCGCGTCGTCGTTGATGGTGCCGGCGGCCGTCACGTCGAGCGTGCCGTAGCGCAGCGGGCTCCAGTTCTTCACGCCGTTGGGCACGCCTTGCACGCCCACACGCTGTGCCGACACGCCCACCCAGGCGTACCCCGCGCGCACGATGTGCTCGAACGAAGCGCCCCACATGGCGTCGAGGTCATAACCCGCGGTCACGTTCTGCCACTCGGCGAGCACGGTGCCGTTGAACTTCCACGGAGCCACCGGCCGCCGCACGATGATGCGCGTGCGGTACGCATGGCCGCTGTCGACCAGCGTGCCGTTGGTGCCGATGGGCACGGCGGTGTTGAAGCGGCTGGCCGTGCCTTCGATGAAGAACTCTTCTTCCACGTACTCGACCGCACCCAGGTTGTGCATGGTCGACATCCACGGGTAGTCACGTGTGGCGCTGCCGGGGGGTGCCTTGACGGCAATCGGGCCGGTCACGGTCGGGTTGCTCACCGCGGCGGCTGCGTCGGTGGGGGCGTACAGGCCTGCAACCGTCACCAGCACGATGGCGAGGCTGTAGACAACGGCAGCGCGTGCCCGCGCAGCAAGGTACAGGTTCATGCTTGTCTCCGTTATTGTTGGATGGGCGTGCAACTCTAGTCGCGCACCTCTCTTTTTGGTCGTTAGGTGTGGCAGCAACGTGGACATTCCGAACTGCGGAACTGACGCACCTTAGAAGTGAGAGGGGGCCACCCCGCTATGCTCGCCGCGTCACCTGGGGAGGAGAGACAGACATGTTCCGTTCGCTCGCGATGAGCTGCCTGTTGCTGTGCGTGCTGTGCGTGTCACTCTGGTCGGGGCCGGCCAACGCATCGCCCGACAGCGACAACTTCATGAAGGCCGTGCGCGCCACCAGGGTGGGGCCGAGCGCCACCGATGCGATGAGCCTGATCGCGCTGCT
>JACMKW010000077.1 GCA_014379885.1 Rhizobacter sp. | reverse complement strand
GCGCAGTCGCGCCAGATCTCGGGGTAGTTGCCGTCGTCGCAGATGATGAGGCTGACCTTCAGGCCCTTGGGCCCATCGCTCACGTAGGTGCAGTTGCCCGGGTACCAGCCTTCGATGGGCACCCACGGCATGATCTTGCGGTACTTCTGGACGATCTCGCCCTCGTCGTTCATCAGGATGAGCGTGTTGTACGGCGCCTTGTTCGGGTGCTCTTCATGGCGTTCGCCGGTGAGCGAGAACACGCCCCACACTTTGGCCTTGCGGCAGGCGGCGGCGAAGATCTCGGTCTCGGCGCCGGGCACGGTGGCGGCGTTCTCGTACATCTCGGCGCTGTCGTACATGATCCCGTGGGTGCTGTACTCGGGAAAGACCACCAGGTCGAGCCCCGGCAGGCCCAGCTTCATGCCGACCACCATGTCGGCGATCTGTTTCGCATTGACCAGCACCTCGGCGCGCGTGTGCAGGCGCGGCATCTTGTAGTTGACGACGGCCACGCCGACGGTGTCTTTGCTGCTGGAGATGTCGCCGTGGATCATGGTTGCCTCGCTTCGTGTCTGGGGTCGGGCTGATTGTGAAAACCGCACCCACGCGAGCGAATACGTTGATTGACGTACGGCGCTATCCTCCCGCCCGATGAATCAACTGCCCATTGCCACCCTTGATCAAGCCGTGGCGGTCTTTCGCGCTTTGCAGCAGCAGGCCGAAACGCAAGGGGTGGCGCTGCACGAGCCGCCGCCCGAGCCCACCACCTGCTGCGGGCGTGGCTGCAATGGCTGTGTGTGGGAAGGCTATTACGCTGCGGCCGATTGGTGGCGCGAAGAGGCACACCGGCAGTTGGAAGAGAATCCGTGAGCCTGTGAGGCTCACAAGAGACTGAATTTGAGAACTGTCGTCGCCACCCGCTACATCACGCCCCTGCGCGAGGGCGGTTCACTGCCAGCCATTGTGGAAGCCGATGACGACGGCCTCTACGTGCTCAAGTTCCGTGGCGCGGGCCAGGGCCCCAAGGCCTTGATCGCCGAACTGGTGGCGGGTGAGATGGGCCGCCAGCTCGGCTTGCCGGTGCCCGAGATCGTGCTCGCCGAGCTCGACCCCGAACTGGCCCGCACCGAGCCCGACCCTGAAATCCAGGACCTCATCCGCGCCAGCTCCAACCTGCTCGACAGCAGTGGTGGCCTCAACCTCGCTCTCGACTACCTGCCCGGCTCGGTGACCTTCGACCCGTTGGCCAAAATTCCCAACGCCACGCCAGACGCCACGCTCGCGTCACGCATTGTCTGGTTCGACGCCTTCGTCACCAACCTCGACCGCACGCCACGCAACACCAACATGCTGATGTGGCACGGCAAGCTGTGGTTGATCGACCATGGTGCCGCGCTCTACTTCCACCACCAGTGGGACGGCTTTCTGGAGCGCGCGCAGAACCCCTTCACGCTCGTCAAAGATCATGTGCTGCTGCCTGATGCCAGCCAGCTGGCCCAGGTGGATGCCGAGATGGCGGAGCGCCTCACCCCCGAGGCCATTGAGGCCGTGGTGGCACTCATCCCCGACAGCTGGCTCACCGACGAGCCCCTGTTTTCCGGCCCTGCCGCGCAACGCCGCGCGTATGTCGATTACTTCGTGCGCCGCCTGCAAGCGCCGCGCGCCTTTGTGGAGGAAGCCATTCGTGCCCACGCCACACACCTATGACTACGCCATCGTGCGCGTCGTCCCGCGAGTGGAGCGCGGCGAGTTCGTCAATGCCGGCGTGCTGTTGTCGTGCAAGTCGGCCGGCTACCTGAAGGCTGCGATTGAGCTCGACGAAGCACGCCTGCTGGCGCTGGACCCTGCTGTCGACCTGGCCTCCATTCGCGCCACGCTGGCCACCTTGCCGGCCATCTGCGAAGGTGGTGCGGCAGCGGGGCCACTGCGCACCCTGTCAGCGCGCGAGCGCTTCGACTGGTTGGTCGCGCCACGCAGCACCAGCATCCAGACCTCGGCGGTGCACAGCGGGCGTTGTGCGGACCTGGATGCTGCGCTCGCGCACCTGCTCAAGCGCATGGTGCGGCCCCTGGGCGCTGGGCCGGGGTAGCGCGCACCCGGCCCGATCAGGTAAGCCGCAACTGCGGCTCGCCAACCACCATGCGGCCCACCACACTGGCACGCTCGAAGCCCGCCGCGTGAAAGCGCGCCAGCACCGTGTCGGCCGCGTCGGCACTGCACGACACCAGCAGCCCGCCGCTGGTTTGCGGGTCGGTCAGCAGGTCTTGCTGCCACGACCTGATCATGGCCGGCAGCACGACCTGCTCGCCATACCCGGCCCAGTTGCGCGCTGAGGCGCCGGTGGCCACGCCATCGCGCGCAAAACCCACGGCGGCGGGGATCATCGGCACACTGGCCAGCTCCACCTCGGCCGCGAGTTGCGAGCCACGGCACATCTCCAGCAGGTGGCCGGCAAAACCGAAGCCGGTCACGTCGGTCATCGCATGCACACCCGGCAGCGTGCCGAGTTCGGTGCCCACGCGGTTGAGCTGGGTGGTGTAACGCAGCATGTGCCCGTAACCCACCTCGTCGAGCAGGCCTTTCTTCAAGGCCGCCGACAAGATGCCCAAGCCCAGCGGCTTGCCGAGTATCAGCACGTCGCCGGCTTTTGCGTCGGCATTGCGACGCACCCGGTCGGGGTGCACCAAGCCCAGCGCCACCAGGCCGTAGATGGGCTCCAGCACGTCGATCGAGTGCCCGCCTGCGATGGGGATGCCGGCTTCGCGACAGATGCTGGCCCCGCCTTCAAGAATGGCGCCGATCACCTCGACCGGCAGTTTGTCGAGCGGCATGCCCACCAGGGCCAGCGCCATGATGGGGGTGC
The DNA here is from genome assembly GCA_014379885.1 of Rhizobacter sp. The sequence goes on along the minus strand of JACMKW010000077.1, from coordinate 3,969 downwards.
CGCCCATGGCGTAGATGTCAGAGATGGCGTTGGTGGCGGCAATGCGCCCGAAGTCTCGCGGGTCATCGACAATCGGCGTGAAAAAGTCGGTGGTGGCCACCAGTGCCTGGTTGGCGTTCAGGCGGTACACGGCGGCATCGTCGGCAGTTTCGGTGCCCACCATCAGCTCGGCCGGGATCAGGCCTTGCGGCGCCCGCGAAAGAATGTCGGCCAGCACGCCGGGGGCGATCTTGCAGCCGCAGCCGCCACCATGGGAAAAAGAAGTCAGTCGAATGGAATCCATGTTGTTAGTCTCAATCAAAAAAGTGCCTGGGAGCCCAGGGGCGGGGCGGGGGCTGGCGTGACATGAGCCACAAGTTGACCACGGTCGATGACCTCGCCGATTTTCGGGTCATCATCGACACCCGCTCTCCGGCCGAGTACGCACTGGATCACATCCCGGGGGCGCTCAATTTTCCTGTGCTCGACGACGAAGAGCGTCGCATCACTGGCACCACCTACGTGCAGGTGTCGGCCTTCGAGGCACGCAAGATCGGCGGCGCAATGGTGGCTCGCAACATTGCCCGCCATCTCGATGAGTCTTTTCGTGACAAGCCAAAAGACTGGCGCCCGCTGGTCTATTGCTGGCGTGGTGGCATGCGCAGCGGCAGCTTCGTCACCTGGTTGCGCCTGGTGGGTTGGGATGCGCAGCAGTTGAAGGGCGGCTACAAGGCGTTTCGTGCGCATGTGATCGAGCGCCTGGCGGTGCTCACGCCCAAGTTGCAGTTGCGCGTGGTGTGCGGCCCGACCGGCAGTGCCAAGACGAGTGTGCTGCAAGCGTTGGCCGAGACAGGTGAACAGGTGCTCGATCTCGAAGCCCTGGCCGCGCACCGGGGCTCGGTGCTGGGCGCGATCCCGGGGCGTGAGCAGCCTTCGCAAAAAGCCTTTGAGACGCAGTTGATGACAGCGCTTGCCGCCTTCGACCCCGCACGCCGCGTGTGGGTCGAAGCCGAGAGCCGTCGCATTGGCCGCTTGAGCCTGCCCGACTCACTGCTGCTGCGCCTGCGCGACAGCGCGGTGGTCGAGATCAACGCCACCCACGAAGCACGCCTGGCCTACCTGCTGCGCGACTACGCCTGGCTGGGCGACGACCCGCAGGGTTTTGCCGACAAGCTCGGCACGCTCAAGGGCTTGCTGCCCAACGAGACGCTGGCCCAATGGCAAACCTGGGCGCTGGCGCGTGAGCTGCCACCGCTCTTTGCAGCGCTGATGACCGACCATTACGACCCGTTGTACAAACGCTCGCAAGGCCGCCACCTCGAACGCCTGGGTCAGGCCCAGCGCGTTGACACCAACGATCTTTCGCCACAGGGCATTGCCGCATTGGCGCGGCAGATGGCCGCTCTTTCGTAGATGATTTCCGTCGAACATATCCGTAGAAAACTCCAGGAGAACCCATGTCATTCACCCTCAAACGCCTGCTGGGCATCGCCGCCCTCACCATCGGAGCCGCCCTCAGTGCCCAGGCCCAGACCGTCACCCCGGGGGTGCTGCGCGTGACGGCGATTCCCGACGAGTCACCCACCGAGCTGGCGCGCAAATTCGCGCCCCTGGGTGCTTACCTGGAGAGCAAGCTCGGCATGAAAGTCGAGTGGACACCGGTCACCGACTACGCCGCTGCCGTCGAGGCACTGGTCAACCGCAAGGTCGATCTGGCATGGTTCGGCGGCTTTACCTTCGTGCAGGCCAACGTGCGCTCCAGCGGCCGCGTGATTCCGCTGGTGCAGCGCGAAGAAGACGAACGTTTTCGTTCGGTGTTCATCACCGACGCCAAGAGTGGCATCAACAAGCTCGAAGACCTGAAAGGCAAGACCCTCAGCTTCGGCTCGGCCTCCAGCACATCAGGGCACCTGATGCCACGCAGCTTCTTGCTCGCCGCCAAGATCAACCCCGATGTGGACTTGAAGCGCGTGAGCTTCTCCGGCGCGCACGACGCCACCATTGCCGCCGTGGCCAGCGGCAAGGTCGATGCAGGAGCACTCAACATCTCGGTGTGGGAGAAATTCGTGGCTGCCAAGAAGGTGGACGCGAGCCAGGTGAAGGTGTTCTTCACCACCCCGCCGTACTACGACTACAACTGGACGGTGCACGCCGACATGTCGGCCGACCTGCGCAACAAGCTGCAGCAGGCCTTTCTGGCGCTGGATGCCAGCACGCCCCAGGGCAAAGAGATCCTCGCCCTGCAAGCCGCCGCCCGCTTCGTGCCCACCAAGGCCGAGAACTACACCGGCATTCGTGCTGCGGCCGAGAACGCTGGCTTGTTGAAATGAAGCCAGCGCCGTCATTCCCGCCCTCAGACAAGCTCAGTGCGAACGCAGACTGGTGCGGCTGAGGAACGTCACCAATCAGTTGTCTTTGTGGGCGCGGCCTCAGCGAACAGCGTTTGCATCAGCCACCGTCAGTGCCGTCATGTTGACGATGCGGCGCACCGTGGTCGATGGCGTCAGGATGTTCACCGGCTTGGCCGCCCCCAACAACACCGGGCCGATGGCAATGCCGCCGCCAGCCGCCGTCTTGAGCAGGTTGTAGCTGATGTTCGCCGCGTCAATGTTGGGCATGACCAGCAGGTTGGCCTCGCCGCTCAGCGTGGTGCTGGGCATGAGCTGGGTGCGATAGGCAGCGTCGAGCGCGGCGTCGCCGTGCATTTCACCGTCCACTTCCAGCCACGGTGCCTGTTCCTGGAGCAAGGCCAGGGTTTCGCGCATCTTCAGCGCCGAGGGCTGGTTGCTGGAGCCGAAGCTGCTGTGCGACAACAAGGCCGCCTTGGGCAGCAAGCCGAAGCGTTTCATCTCTTCTGCGGCCATCACGGTGATCTCGGCCAGCTGCTGCGCCGTGGGGTCGTAGTTGACGTGGGTGTCGACCAGCATCACCTGCCGGCCCGGCAGGATGAGGCCGTTCATGCAGGCGTAAGTCTTGGCACCCTTGCGCAGTCCGATCACCTGGTCGATGTAGTGAAGGTGCATCGTGGTCGTGCCCCAGGTGCCGCAGAGCATCCCGTCGACCTCGCCCTTGTGCAGCAGCATCGAGCCGATCAGCGTGAGCCGCCGGCGCATTTCGATCTTGGCGTGCTGGGCGGTAATGCCCTTGCGCGCATTCATGCGATGGTAGGTTTGCCAATAGTCGCGGTAGCGATCGTCTTGCTCGACGTTGACGACGTCGTAGTCGCGACCCGCCTGCAGCCGCAGACCGAACTTCTCGCAGCGGGTGGCGATCACCGCGGGGCGGCCGATCAGTGTGGGCCGCGCCAGCCCTTCGTCGACCACCACTTGCACCGCGCGCAGGATGCGCTCTTCTTCGCCCTCGGCATACGCGACGCGCTTGTTCTTCGCACCCTTGGCCAGCGTGAAGATGGGCTTCATCGTCGTGCCTGAGGCGTAAACGAAGCTCTGCAGCTTCTCGCGGTAGGCGTCAAGGTCTTTGATGGGGCGCGTGGCCACACCCGACTCGGCCGCCGCCTTGGCCACCGCCGGCGCGATCTTCATCATCAGCCGCGGATCGAACGGTTTGGGGATCAGGTACTCGGGCCCGAAACTCAGCGTGACACCCGCATAAGCCGCCGCCACCACATCGTTCTGCTCCACCTGCGCCAGCTCGGCGATCGCATGCACCGCGGCGATCTCCATCTCCGAGGTGATGGTGGTGGCACCACTGTCGAGTGCGCCGCGGAAGATGTACGGAAAACACAGGACGTTGTTGACCTGGTTCGGGTAGTCGGTGCGGCCGGTGGCGATGATGGCGTCGCTGCGCACGGCTTTCACCTCCTCGGGCAGGATCTCCGGCGTCGGATTGGCCAGTGCGAAGATGATCGGCGCGCGTGCCATCGTCGCCACCATCGCCGGCTTGAGCACACCGCCGGCCGACAGGCCCAGAAAGACATCGGCGCCGGGCATCACCTCGGCCAGTGTGCGGGCCGATGTCTTCTGCGCGAAG
>JACMKW010000076.1 GCA_014379885.1 Rhizobacter sp. | reverse complement strand
GCTGTTGCGCGTCAAAGACCGGCACGACCGCGACTTCATCATCCAGCCCACGTCAGAAGAAGTCATCACCGACATCGCTCGCCAGGAACTGCGCAGCTACCGGCAATTGCCGAAAAATTTCTATCACATCCAGACCAAGTTCCGTGACGAGCGCCGGCCGCGTTTTGGTGTGATGCGTGGGCGCGAGTTCACGATGAAAGACGCGTATTCGTTTGACCGTGATGTGGCCGCTGCGGGCAAGAGCTACGAAGCGATGTATGCCGCTTACGGCCGCATCTTCGAACGCATGGGGCTGACCTTCCGCGCGGTGGCCGCCGACACTGGCGCCATTGGGGGCGACCGCTCGCACGAATTCCAGGTGATTGCCGACACAGGCGAGGACGCCATCGTGTATTGCCCTGACTCCGACTATGCCGCCAACGTCGAGCTTGCCGAAGCCTTGCCGCTGATCGCGTGTCGTGCGGCTCCTACGCTTTCGCTGGCCAAAACACCCACGCCTGGCAAAAGCACCTGTGAAGATGTGGCGCAGTTGCTCGGTCTACCGCTGACACAAACCGTCAAGTCGCTGGTGCTGGCCACCGACGAGAAGAACAAGGGCGGCGACGTGATCAAAACCACCGTGTGGCTGCTGCTGGTTCGCGGAGACCACTCGCTGAATGAAGTGAAGGCCGCCAAGGTGCCGGGCTTGAAAGACGGCTACCGTTTTGCCACCTCTGCCGAGATCGACGACCACTTCGGCTGCAAACCCGGCTATCTGGGCCCCATCGGTCTGAAGAAGCCGGTGCGCCTGGTGGTTGATCGCACGGTGGCGGCGATGAGCGATTTTGTATGCGGTGCCAACGCGGCCGACTTCCACTTCACCGGCACCAACTGGGCGCGTGACCTGCCCGAGCCCGACCTGGTGGCCGACATTCGCAACGTGGTCGAAGGCGACCCATCACCCGACGGCAAGGGCAAGCTGGCCATGCAGCGCGGCATCGAGGTGGGCCATGTGTTCTACCTCGGAACCAAGTACTCCAAGGCCATGAACGCCACCTACCTTGATGAAAACGGCAAGCCGCAGCTGCTGGAGATGGGCTGCTATGGCATTGGTGTCACGCGTCTCCTGGGCGCTGCCATCGAACAAAGCCACGACGAGCGCGGCATCATCTGGCCAACCAGCCTGGCGCCGTTCACGGTGGTGCTGTGCCCTATTGGTTATGACCGCTCGGCCGAGGTGAAGGCCGCTGCCGACCAATTGCACGAACAGCTTCAAGCGCAAGGCATCGACGTGATGCTTGACGACCGCGGCGAGCGCCCGGGCGCCATGTTTGCCGACTGGGAGCTGATCGGTGTGCCACACCGCGTGGTGCTGTCTGACCGTGGCCTTAAGGAAGGCAAGGTCGAATACCAAGGCCGACGTGACGCCCAGGCCACGGCTGTTCCCGCTGCCGAAGTCGCCGCCTTCGTGAAGGCCCAGCTCAGCTCATGAGCCTGGACTCGGGGAGCGCACGGCGTCGGCTTCTGGCTGCGGCTGCGCTGTCTCCCTTGCTGCTGCACAGCTTGCCCGTGCGAGCCGGTGCGCAGGTGGAAGAACCCCTCGCCGACTCGGTGCGCTCGGCGCTGTCGGCCGCCATCGCCAACCGGGCACCACCCAAGCCGGTGTTTGCCTCCACCGAGGCGCGCCTGGCTTACCTCAAGTGGCTGGGCGAGATGAGCATGCGGCTGCAGAAGCGCAAGGCCGAACATGTGGCGCGGGTCGAATTTCTGGAAACCCTCTGGTACGAAAGCGCACGCGCCGGCCTGGAGCCTGCTTTGGTTCTGGGCGTGGCGCAGGTGGAAAGCGGCTTTCGCAAGTACGCCATCAGCAGCGCAGGTGCGCGAGGCTACATGCAGGTGATGCCCTTCTGGGCACGCTTGATCGGCAATGGCGACAGCGCGCGGCTCTTTCACATGCAGACCAACCTGCGCTTCGGGTGCGTGATCCTGCGCCACTACCTC
>JACMKW010000015.1 GCA_014379885.1 Rhizobacter sp. | reverse complement strand
TGCCGCTGCATTCCCGAGGAGCCGCCGCCGCCCAGGCGCTTGGCCTCGACATGGGTGGTGACGAAGCTCAGGCTCAAAAAGGCCATGAACAGGCTCAACAGAATTCGTTTCATGCGATTTCTCAAGAATGGCGGGAACATCCCGCCTTGGTTCTACAAGTATGACGCCGACCTGAACGAATTCAAGAAGGGGCTTGCCCGAGGGTTCGAATCAGGCGGCGTGCGGCAGGGCAATGAGGTCGATCCGCTGCAACACCTCAGGCGTGAGCTTTGGAATCACCTCGGCCGCAGCAAGGTTGCTCTGGAGCTGGCCGATCTTGGAGGCGCCAGTAATCACCGTGCTCACACGTGGGTTCTTCGCGGCCCACGCAATGGCCAGCTGCGCCATGCTGCAGCCCAGGTCGGCGGCTACCACTTCAAGCTTGGCCACTGCGGCGTTCTTCGCCTGGTCGGTGAGGCTTTCAACGATGAAAGCCATGTCGCGGCGCGCGCCCCGGCTGTCGTCAGGCACACCGGACTTGTACTTGCCGGTGAGCAGGCCACTGGCCAGCGGGCTCCAGGTGGTGAGGCCCAGGCCAATGTCTTCGTAAAGCCGCAGGTACTGTTTTTCCACGCGCTTGCGGTGGAACAGGTTGTACTGCGGCTGCTCCATCAGCGGCTTGTGCAGGTGGTGCTTGTCGGCAATCTCGTAGGCAGCGCGTATGTCGCCTGCGCTCCATTCGCTGGTGCCCCAATACAGCGCCTTGCCCTGCGTGATCATGTCGCTCATGGCCCACACGGTTTCTTCGATCGGCGTGTTGTGGTCGGGGCGGTGGCAGTACACGAGGTCGATGAAATCGAGGCCCATGCGCTGCAGTGAGCCGTCGATCGCTTGCGCGAGGTACTTGCGGTTCAGCGTGGCGCGGCGGTTGATCGCCACGGGCTCCTTGCGCGCCCGGCCCATAAATAAATTGGTCGAGACGATGTAGTTCAGACGCGGCCACGTAAAGGCCGTGAGCGCCTCGCCCATCACCACTTCGCTTTGCCCGTCGGCATAGGCTTCGGCGTTGTCGAAGAAATTGACGCCGGCATCAAAAGCCGCGGCCATCATTTCCTTGGCCGCGTTCACGTCCACCTGGTTGTGGTACGTGACCCAGGAGCCCAAAGACAACTCACTCACTTGCAGGCCGCTGCGGCCCAGACGTCGGTAGTTCATGCGTGCTGCTCTCGCTTGAAATTGGTGACTTTGGTTATACCAAGTCCGTAAGGGTGAAATCGTTGCGCAAGACAGAACGTGATGTGTTTGTGGGGCTGCTATCGTCCCGCCCCATGCCACGCTTTGCCGCCAACCTGAGCCTGATGTACGGGGAGCACAGCTTCCTCGACCGCTTTGCCGCCGCCCTTACCGATGGCTTCGATGCGGTGGAGTTCTTGTTTCCCTACGAACATTCGCCGCAGCTGCTGGCCAACCTGTTGGCCGCGCATGGCTTGCGGCAGGTGCTGTTCAACGTATCACCTGGCGACTGGGCGGCCGGCGACCGTGGCCTGGCCTGCGTGCCGGGGCGTGAGGCTGAGTTTCAGAACACCATCGCGCAGGCGCTGGACTACGCCCAGGCCCTGGCCTGCCCGCGTGTGCACGTGATGGCGGGTGTGGTGCCCGAGGGTTCAGACCGTACACCCCTGCAAACCACCTACACGCGCAACCTCGCCTGGGCAGTGCAGCGTGCAGCCGACGCGGGAGTGGACTTGCTCATCGAGCCCATCAACCGGCGCGACATGCCCGGCTACTTTCTCAACCGGCAAGACCACGCACACGCTGTCGTGATGGAAGTGGGTGCCCCCAACCTGAAGGTACAGATGGACCTGTACCACTGCCAGATCGTCGAAGGCGACGTGGCGACCAAGCTGCGCCAGTACCTGCCCACTGGCCGTGTGGGGCACATGCAGATTGCCGGTGTGCCCGAACGCCACGAACCCGACCAAGGCGAACTCAACTACCCCTACCTGTTCGAGTTGATTGACTCGCTGGGTTATGCCGGCAACATTGGTTGCGAGTACAGGCCACGCGCCGGCACCTCGGCGGGCTTGACTTGGCTGAAAGTATTCCGTTCGGGCTGAGCCTGTCGAAGCCAGCGTCGTGCACAAAGGCCCTTCGACAGGTTCAGGGCGAACGGAGCTGTGGGTTAGACACGCCCGCCGCCACGTGCCCCGACGGCACATGCGGCGCCGCATTTTCGATGTGGCCGGTCTGGTCATCGAAGAAGAAGTCGGGCTCGAACTCGCGCAGGAATGCGCCCTTGGGCAGCCCGCCCAGGAACATGGCTTCGTCGATCTCGATGTTCCATTCCATCAGCGTGCGAATGGCCCGCTCGTGCGCCGGTGCGCTGCGCGCGGTGACGAGCGCCGTGCGTATGCGCATCGTGGCGGAGGCCTGGCGTTGCAGCAGTTGCAACGCATCGAGCAGCGGCTTGAAAGGGCCTGCTGCCAGCGGCAGGTTGGCACGCTCGCGCTCATGGGCTTGAAAGGCGGCGAGACCGTCGCTCTGAAACACCTGTTCGGCTTCGTCTGAAAAGAGAACTGCATCGCCGTCAAAGGCAATGCGCACTTCGTTCGGGTGCGCATCGGAGGCGCGGGCCGAATGGGGGTATACGCGCGCCGCCGGCACGCCGGCTTCGAGTGCCGAGCGCACGTCGGGCTCGTTGGTCGACAAGAAAAGGTGTGCGTTCAGCGGCTTGAGGTAGCGCCACGGCGACTCGCCGCGCGTGAACACGCCGCGCTGAATCGGCAGGCCGTAGTGTTTGGCCGAGCGGAACACCCGCATGCCCGAGACCGGGTCGTTGCGCGACAAGATCACCACCTCCACGGCAGGCGACTTGGCGTTGAACGCCAGCAGCTTGTTGACCAGTGAAAACGCCACGCCGGGTTTGGCCGGTTCTGCCACGCGCTGCAGCTGCAGCTGCATGTAGGCGCGGTCGTCGGTGGCTTCGAAGAGGCGGTTCTCTTCTTCAAAGTCAAACAACGCACGCGACGAGATGGCCACGACCAGTTGGCCGGCAAGGGTGACAGGCATGCGCCGGATCATAAGAGCCCGTGCTGAAACAAACGAAACACAGTCGGGTGGAACCCGAAACGGCGGTGATACGCAGCGGCGCCACAGTGGCGAGATCGGCACCCACAAGCCGCGCTGCAGTAACAGGAGCCTTTCATGACCGAGATCGTCACCGCCACGCTTCAACGCTTCTTTGCCCGCAAGGCCTTGGCAGCCAGCCGCGCACGGCGCACGAGCCCGGCACACCGCCGTGCCGCCCACGCCAACCGCCCCGACTTCGCCGACACCCGCCCGGTGGTCTTCCG
>JACMKW010000732.1 GCA_014379885.1 Rhizobacter sp. | reverse complement strand
TTGGCACAAACACGTAGCCCACGCCCCACACCGTCTGGATGTAGCGCGGGTTCGACGGATCGGGCTCGATCATCTTGCGCAGGCGCGAGACCTGCACGTCCAGGCTGCGGTCAAACGGCTCGAAGCCGCGGCCGCGTGCCAGCTGCGCCAGCTTCTCGCGCGACATGGGCTGGCGCGGGTGGCGCACCAAGGCCTTGAGCATGGAGAACTCGCCGGTGGTCAGCGCGATCTGCTCGCCGTCTTTCGACAAGCGGCGCAGCGCCAGGTCGAACTCGAAGGGGCCGAAGGTCACGGTCTGCGCGTCTTTGGCCGGGGCACCAGGTGCTTCCATGGCCGGGCGGCGGCGCAGCACGGCGTGAATGCGAGCCAAGAGTTCGCGCGGGTTGAAGGGCTTGGGCAGGTAGTCGTCGGCACCGACTTCCAGGCCGACGATGCGATCCACGTCTTCCACCTTGGCGGTGAGCATGATGATGGGCGTCACGTCATTCGCGGCGCGCAGGCGGCGGCAGATCGACAGGCCGTCTTCGCCGGGCAACATCAGGTCAAGCACGATCAGGTCGACGGTCTCGCGTGTCAGCACGCGATTCAGCGCCTTCGAGTCTTCGGCCAGCAGCACCTCGAAGCCTTCTTGCGTGAGGTAGCGGCGCAGCAGGTCACGGATGCGGGCGTCGTCATCGACCACGACGATGCGGTCGGGGCGGGCGTTGGTGTTGGGCGTCATAACAGGCCTCTCCGTCATTTGTAACAGCGGCGATTGTGCGCAGGTTCACGAGCGGTTTCCGCCATGCCTGACCACTTGTTACAAATCTATGACAGGGCGGCCAAACCACCAAGTGAAGCTTTGTGAAGCCCATGGTGGCGTGTCGGCGAGGCTGCATGACAAGCCGTTAGGCTCACATCCTGTTCTCGCTGCGGCAAGGTGCGCATGAAACCCTCGATCCCTTCGCAGCTGTCTGCTGCCGATGCGTGGCACCTGTTGACGCGGACGGGGTTCATGCCTTCACCGAGCGAGCTGGCGCCCTGGGTCGGCTTGTCGTCTGAAGCTGCAGTCGACAGGTTGTTGGCCGCCGCCCAGCGGGCGCAGCCGCTGCACCCGGCGCCGGCGTTCACGCGCGAGGCCATCCAGACACCTTATGGCCGCCTGGCCAATGACGATGCCCGCAAAGACGCCCGCCAACAGGCTCGCACCGACACCATCGCGCTGGCCGCCTGGTGGTTGCAGGAGATGCGCGAAACGCCGACACCGTTGGCCGAGCGCATGACGCTTTTCTGGCACAACCACTTCGCCACATCGATGCAGAAGGTGCAACAGCCGCAGGGCATGTATTTCCAGCACCAGCTGTTTCGCCAGCATGCGCTGGGGTCGTTTCGCGAGCTGCTGCACGCGGTGGCGCGTGACCCGGCGATGCTGATCTATCTTGATGGTGCCGCCAACCGTGCCCAGGCTCCGAACGAGAACTTTGCACGTGAGGTGATGGAGCTGTTCAGCCTGGGTGAGGGCCAATACGGCGAGACCGACATCAAGGAGGCCGCCCGGGCTTTCTCGGGCTGGGCGGTCGACCGTGAGAGTTGGCGCGCGCAGTTGCGGCCGCGTCTGCATGACGACGGCGAGAAGACGCTGTTCGGCCGCACCGCGCGTTTCGACGCTGACAGCGCACTCGACGTGATGCTGGAGCAACCAGCCGCCGCACGTTTCATCACCACCAAGCTGTGGCGCGAATTCGTCTCACCGACGCCGAATGCCGCGAGCGTGGAACGTATCGCCAACCAATTGCGCAGCAGCGGCTGGCGCATTGACGCAGCGCTGCGCGAGCTGCTGCTCAGCGAACAGTTCTGGGCGGCCGAGTCACGCGCTGCGCTGATCAAGTCACCGATAGAGCTGGCGGTCGGCACGCTGCGGCAGTTCGACATCCAGCTCGACAGTGCCTTGCCCTTGGTGGCCGTGACCTCGCGGCTGGGCCAGAGCCTGTTTTATCCGCCCAACGTGAAAGGCTGGTCGGGCTACACCGACTGGATCAACAGCACCAGCCTGCTCAACCGAAAGCGCTTCACCGAGCGCTTGTTCCGCGCGCTGGAAGTGGGCAGCGATGGGGCAATGGACGCGAGCGCCGCACCGATGGTGCGAGAAATGATCCAGGAGGCGAGGGCGCGTGAACGTCGTGCCCTGCGCCAAGCCCGCATGGAAGCAGCGGGCGGCCAGAGCTTTGGCATGCGCTTCGATGCGGAAGGCTGGCTGAAGCCGCTGGGCGCCTGGCCCGACCGCGAGCCCGACGCCGCCGCACAAGCGCAAATCGTGGCCGCCGTGCTCGCTGCGCCGCCTGTGAACCCGATGCCGGCGGGTACGGTGGGTTTGTCGTACCTGCGCGCGCTGAGCCTTGACCCGACCTTTCAGCTCAAGTGAGGACACGACCCATGATCGATCGACGTCAACTGTTGAGCCTGAGCGGCTTGGCCCTGCCGGGGCTGCCCAGCCTGGCCTGGGCACAACGTGCTGCGTCTGCGGCCGACCGCATTCTTGTGCTGGTGGAACTGAAGGGGGGCAACGACGGGCTCAACACCGTTGTGCCCTATGTGCACCCTGCCTACGCGCAGCTGCGGCCCACCCTCGCGCTCAAGCCCGACGAGGTGTTGCGCCTGGATGCCAGCCTCGGCTTACACCCCGCGCTCGCGCCACTCTTGCCGATGTGGGAGAAGCGCGAGATGGCCATCCTGCTGGGCCTGGGCTACCCGCAGCCGAACCTGTCGCACTTCCGCTCCATCGAGATCTGGGACACGGCGTCGCGCTCCAGCGAGTACCTTGACGACGGCTGGGTGGCGCGCGCCATGGCTGCCGGCCTGCGCGATTCGGGGCGCTTCACCACCGAAGGGGTGGCGGTCGGTAGTGCTGGCCTGGGCGCGCTGAGCGGGGCCAACGCGGTGTCGCTCACCAATACCGACGCTTTCGTGAGCCAGGCCCGCCTGGTCACGCCCGCCCACCTGCAGGGCAACGCCGCACTCGCCCACGTACTGCGGGTGGAAGCAGGCGTGTTGCAAGCGGCAGATGGTTTGCGCAATCAGGGCGCCACGCCGCTCGCCACCGAGTTCCCCAAAGACGGTTTCGGCCAAGCGGTGCGTGCCACCTGCCAGATCGTGGCAGGTCAGAAAGGCCGTGGCGGGGTTCCGGTGTTTCACCTCACGCATGGCAGCTTTGACACGCACCGTGGTCAATTGGGCACGCATGCCACGCTGCTCAAGCAATTGGCGGATGGCCTGGTGGCCTTGCGCGCGGGGCTGGTGGAAGCCGGTGCATGGGAGCGCAGCTTGGTGGTGACGTATTCAGAATTTGGACGCCGCGCGCGGCAGAATCAGAGCGGTGGCACCGACCACGGCACGGCCGCTCCGCACTTTGTTTTGGGTGGCGCAGTGCGTGGTGGTGTGGTTGGCACGATGCCTGACCTCGACCGGCTCGATGCCACACAGAACCTGCTGCATACCGCCGATTTCCGGCAGGTCTATGCGACCATCGCCCGCCAGTGGTGGGGGCTGAATCCCGAGCCCGTGGTGCGAGGGCGCTTCGACCTGTTGCCCTTCATTGAGACTTAAGGAGAACTGCATGACACACAAGATCAAGATGGCGCTGGTATTGGCTTTGGCTGCTGCCCCGGTGTGGGCGGCTGACCCTCCGCCGCAGAATGTGATTGGCCTGTCGGCCAGCGCCAGCCTCGAGGTGACCAAGGATTTGCTCAGCGTGACGCTGTCAACCGCGCGCGACGGCACCGATGCGGCCACGGTGCAGTCGGCCCTCAAGCAGGCGCTCGATGCGGCGCTTGCTGAAGCCAAGAAGGTGGCCAAGCCAGGCCAGATCGACGTGCAGACAGGCAACTTCTCGCTCTTCCCGCGCTACTCGAACAAGGGCGGCATCACCGGTTGGCAAGGCACGGCGGAGCTCGGCATCGAAGGGCGTGACATTCCCGGCATTGCCAAACTCACCGGGCGCATCACCACGATGACGATTGCGCGGGTGGGCACGGGCTTGTCGAAAGAGCAACGCGAAAAAGTGGAAAGCGACGTGGCGGCAGACGCCATCGCACGCTACCGCGCCAAGGCGGCCGACTATGCCAAGCAGTTCGGCTTCAGCGGCTACACCGTGCGTGAGGTCAACGTGAACAGCAACGAGCCGGTGAACTACGCCTCGGCGGGCATGGTGCGCATGAACGCGAAGGCAGCTGATGCATCTGAGAGCCTGCCGGTGGAGCTGGGCAAGGGCACCGTGTCAGTCACGGTGAACGGCACGGTGCAACTGTTGAAATAAAGCGAGCGCGGCAAGCGACGTATCGCGACTGGGGGGGCTTGATTACTGCGCCACCCAGCCGCCGTCGACGTTCCAAGCGACGCCGCGGACGTTGTCGCCGGCTGGCGAGCACATGAACACCGCCAGCTCGCCCAGCTGCTCGGGCGTCACGAACTGAAGCGAAGGCTGCTTCTCACTCAACAGATCGACCTTGGCTTTCTCGACCGTGATGCCTTCACGCGCCGCGCGGTCGTCGATCTGCTTTTGCACCAGCGGTGTCAGCACCCAGCCCGGGCAAATGGCGTTGGAGGTGATGCCGGTGGTGGCCGTCTCCAGTGCGATCGACTTGGTGAAGCCCACGATGCCGTGCTTGGCCGCCACATAGGCCGACTTCTGCGCCGAGGCCACCAGGCCATGCGCCGAGGCGATGTTGATGATGCGGCCCCAGTTCTTCTTGCGCATCTGCGGAATGGCCAGCCGCGTGGTGTGGAAGGCCGAGCTCAGGTTGATGGCGATGATGGCGTCCCACTTCGCAACGGGAAAGTCTTCAACATTCGCCACATGCTGGATGCCGGCGTTGTTGACCAGGATGTCGACGCCGCCAAACTCGGCCTGGGCGTAGGCCATCATGGCCTCGATCTCGGCCGGCTTGCTCATGTCGGCCCCGTGGTAGCCGGCCTTCACGCCCAGCGCTGACACCTCGGCGCGTGCCGGCTCGAACTCACCGAAGCCGTTCAAGATGACGTTGGCCCCCTGGCGCGCCAGGCACAGCGCCACACCATGGCCGATGCCGCTGGTGGAGCCGGTGACGAGGGCAGTTTTACCTTTCAGCATGATCGAACCTCCGGATTGATACAGTGCATTATCAAAGCGAAAGAGCCTCATGCACGAACCACGCCTGAACCATGTGCAATGCCTTGACTCGCAAGGCCTGCACCGAATGGCTTACTGGGAGTGGGGTGACCCCGCGAACCGGCGCGTGCTCATTTGCGCGCATGGTTTGTCCAGGCAAGGGCGAGACTTCGACACCTTGGCGCAAGCCATGCAGAGCGAGTACCGCGTGGTCTGCCCGGATGTGGTGGGCCGTGGGCAATCTGACCGGCTCGCCGACCCCTCCGGGTATCAGATCCCGGCCTATGGTGCTGACATGGTCACGCTGTTGGCGCGGCTCAATGCCGATGTCGTGCATTGGGTGGGCACTTCGATGGGTGGCTTGATCGGTCTGGTGCTCTCGGCCTTGAAGAATTCACCAGTGCAGCGGCTGGTGCTCAATGACGTGGGCCCGGCCCTCGAGCCTTCGGCGCTCGCCCGCATTGGCACCTATCTCGGCATGCCCACGCGCTGGAAAACGCTGGACGAAGCGGCCGATGCGCTGTGGGCCATCTCGCAAGGTTTCGGGCCACACACCCGTGAGCAATGGCTGGCACTGACGCGGCCTCAGCTGAAGCCCGATGGCGATGGCTTCATTCCGCACTACGACCTGCAGATTGCTGCGCCATTCCGCGCCATCACGCCCGAGATCGCCAAGGCCGGCGAAGCGCTGATGTGGGCGATGTACGACAGCCTGCGTTGCCCGACGCTGGTGTTGCGTGGCGCCGATTCCGACTTGCTGACGCCGGCCACCGCCCAGGCCATGACCACGCGTGGCCCCAAGGCCGAGCTGAAGCAGTTCACAGGTGTTGGACACGCCCCCATGCTCACCTCCGCAGACCAGATCGCCGTGGTGCGGGAGTTTTTGCTGCGCGCATGAAAACCGGCCCGCTGGACAGCCGCGTGGCGGCTGCAGCCATTGTTCAACTGGCCGATGTGGCCCCGGAAGAGTCGCGCGAAGCCGAGGCGTCTCAGCTGGCACGTGCCCGCGCCTTTGCCGAGCCTTTGCTCACCGGCCAGGTGCTGGACACCGGCGAAGACGCGCTGGCCCATGCCGAGGGCGTGGCCAACATCCTGCTGGGCATCGGTGCGGCACCGTCGATGGGCGCCGCTGCCTATCTGGTCTATGCAGGCGACTACCTCAACAAACCCGATGAGGTCGTCAGCAAGGCATTCGGCCCGGCCTATGCCGGCCTGGTGATGCACACCCGCAAGCTGGTGCAGATTCAGCGTGCTGCGCGTGAGGCGCAAGTGCACGACGAGAAGCGCGCCGAGCAAACCGAGCGTGTGCGCAAGATGCTGCTGGCTTTCTCGCGCGACCTGCGTGTGGTGCTGCTGCGCCTGGCTTCCCGGCTGCAGACGCTGCGCCATTTCGCCGTCAGCAAGCAGGTGTGCCCGCCGCTTCTTGCACGCGAGTCGATGCAGGTGTTTGCGCCGCTCGCCAACCGGCTGGGCATCTGGCAGATCAAGTGGGAAATGGAAGACCTCGCGTTCCGCTTCCTGGAGCCCGAGCAGTACAAAAACGTGGCGCGCATGCTCGATGAGAAACGCGTCGAGCGGGAGCAAGGCGTCGAAGCCTTTCGACAGCAGCTGAGCGATGACCTGGCGCGCAACGGCCTGCGTGCCGAAGTGCAGGGGCGGCCGAAGCACCTGTACAGCATCTGGAAAAAGATGCGCGGCAAGGGCATCGACATTGCGCATGTGTTCGATGTGCGTGCGGTGCGGGTGATTGTGGGCGACGTGCCCGAGTGCTACGCCGTGCTGAGCCGCGTGCATGCGTTGTGGCGCGCCGTGTCGGGCGAGTTCGATGACTACATCGCGCGGCCCAAAGGCAACGGCTACCAGTCCTTGCACACGGTGGTGCTCGACGCACAAGAGCGGCCGGTCGAGGTGCAGATTCGTACCCGCGCCATGCATGAGCACGCCGAGCACGGCGTGGCCGCGCATTGGGCTTACAAGGAGGCGGGCACCAAAGGCTATGCCGGTGTCAGCGCCAGCGGCGACTTCGACGCGCAGGTGGCCGAAGCGCGCAAGGCCGTGCTGCGTCAGTTGCTGGCCTGGGAGCGCGACTTCGCCGAGTCCGATGGCGAAGCGGCTCAAGCCGATGCGGTGTTCGACGACCGCATCTACGTCTTCACCCCGCAGGCTGCGGTGATCGAACTGCCTGCGGGCGCCACGCCCATCGACTTTGCCTACACCGTGCACACCACCCTCGGTCACCGCTGCCGCGGCGCCAAGGTCGACGGCGCGATGGTGCCGCTGAACACGCCGCTGAAAAGCGGGCAGACGGTGGAGGTGACGACTATCAAGGAAGGGGGCCCGTCGCTCGATTGGCTGAACCCGGAGCTCGGCTATCTGCAAAGTCAGCGCTCCCGGGCCAAGGTGCGTGCCTGGTTCAATGCGCTGCAGCAGCAAGACACCATTGCCCGTGGGCGCGAGGCGGTGGAAAAGCTCTTGCAGCGCGAAGGCAAAACAGCGATGAAGCTGGACGACCTGGCGTCACAGCTGGGTTTTCGCAACGCCGACGCGCTGTTCGAGGTGGTGGGCAAAGACGAGTTTTCGCTGCGCAACATCGAGACCTTGCTGCGACCTGCCGAGCCGGCCACCCAGCTCGACGACATCATTGCCCTGCGCCGCCCGCGCTCCGAAGGCTCGGCAAAGGGTGGTGTGCTGGTGGTGGGCGTGGAGTCTTTGCTCACCAGCCTGGCACGCTGCTGCCGGCCCGCACCGCCAGATGCCATCGGCGGCTACGTGACGCGAGGCAAAGGCGTGGCCATTCACCGCACCGATTGCACCAACTTCCGTCAGATGGTGGCACGCACCCCCGAGCGGGTGATCGGCGTCGCCTGGGGCGTGCCGCGCAGCGACAAGCCAGCGCTTTATCCGGTGGACGTGCTGGTCGAAGCCGCCGATCGCCCCGGCCTGCTGCGCGACATCTCCGAAGTGCTCGCCAAAGACAAGATGAACGTGACCGGCGTGAACACGCAAACGGTCAGGGATCAACGCGGCGGCACGGCGTGGATGACCTTCACCATCGAGGTAGTTGATTCCGCCCGCTTGGCCCACGTTCTGCAAGCCGTTGCAAAAATCGATGGCGTTCGCAGCGCACGACGGAAGTAGGGCACATGCAAGCGCAGCGAAGCATTCATCAAGCAACGCCCGCGGAGCCGGCTTTGCCGGGCCGCCAGGCGGGCCTTGCAGGCCGCGCTGGGCGAGGACGCCCAGCTCTTCGCCAGGCATATCTTGTCCACTGGACAAGATATGTCCGGGCTCAGCCCCTCGGGGGCAGGAGCGGGGGCGACTGGGGGGCTGCTATACTCTCGCGCTTCGGGCGGTTAGCTCAGTGGTAGAGCGCCTCTTTGACGTGGAGGATGTCGGGAGTTCGACCCTCTCACCGCCCACCACACGTCGACGAAATCAGAGCCTGTCCCGCAAGGGGCAGGCTCTTTTTCTTTGTCTCGGAGGTTTCTCATGGAAATGACGCCGCATCGCCAAGAACTGATCGATGCCCATGTCGCTGAGACGCGCACCTTGATGGCCGACTATGCGTTCGAGCTCAACGACCTGGTGCGCTTTGCGCTTTCGGCCGCCAAGGACAAGGGCCACAAGGTCTACTACCCGATGGACCCGGTCAACGAGTGCATTCGCAACTGGCAGGGTCTGAGCAAGAAGGTGGCCAAGCTGGCAGCCGATCTGGAGCAAACCGCGCAGCGCCTGGGCGCGCAGCCGTTCGATCCGGAGACGCCTGCCTCGGCAGACGGTGAACCACCCACGCCTGGCACCTGAAGGGCGCAGGCGGGAAAACCCTCCGCAGTGCAGCATGGCGGCCTTCTAGAATCTTTTTGCACCCCTGCACACTCGGTTTCACAGGAGCTTTCTGAATGGCACAACCCCGCCGCGCTTCGACCTCCGACGACGGCAGCGCCGACAGCAGCCTGCGCATTCTCAAAAAGTACCCGAATCGCCGCCTGTACGACACGCGGACGAGCAGCTACATCACGCTGACTGATGTGAAGAAGATGGTGCTCGAAGGCCAAGACTTCGTGGTGCGCGACGCCAAGACCAGTGACGACCTCACGCGCAGCATCTTGCTGCAAATCATCCTGGAGGAAGAAAGCGGCGGTGTGCCGATGTTTTCTTCGCAGATGCTGGCGCAGATCATTCGGTTCTATGGTCACGCCATGCAGGGCATGATGGGTTCCTACCTCGAGAAGAACCTGCAGACCTTCACCGACATCCAGAAGCGCCTGACCGACCAGTCCAAGGGCTTGCTGGAGCCGGCCGTGATGAACCCCGAGGTGTGGACGCAGTTCCTCAACGGGCAGGCACCCGGGGTGCAGAACTTGATGGGCAACTACCTCGAACAGTCGAAGAGCATGTTCACCCAGATGCAGGAGCAGATGGCCAAGCAGGCCGAGACCCTGTTCCCGGGCATGCCAGGCTTCGTCGCACCGAAAAGGTAGCCCCCCAGGGGGCGCCGCCTGGCGGCCCGGCAAAGCCGGCTCCGCGGGCGTTGCTTGATGAATGCCTGCTTGCGCGGCATTTGAGGCGAAAATCGGAGGATGACGCAAGACACACTGGCCGTTGCGGCCCCCAAGATCGGTTTTGTCTCCCTGGGTTGCCCCAAGGCGCTGACCGACTCTGAACTCATCCTCACGCAGTTGCGCGCTGAGGGCTACGAAACCTCCAAGACATTTGCGGGCGCCGACCTGGTGATCGTCAACACCTGCGGCTTCATCGACGACGCGGTGAAGGAAAGCCTGGACACCATCGGCGAAGCCTTGGCGGAGAACGGCAAGGTGATCGTCACCGGCTGCCTGGGCGCCAAGGCCGGTGACGCTGGTGGCAATCTCGTTCGCCAGATGCACCCGAGCGTGCTGGCCGTGACCGGCCCGCATGCCACGCAAGAAGTGATGGA
>JACMKW010000731.1 GCA_014379885.1 Rhizobacter sp. | reverse complement strand
ATGCCGGGCCGACTGGGTCTACGTGAACACCATCACCAGCCGCGGCTACACCGCCAGCACCGACAAGTCGCTCAAGGTGTTGGCCGGCGCCACCGGACGCGGGCGCATCGTGCCGGCCTGAAGTGAAACACCCCCTGAGTCGCTTCGCGCCTCGGTGCCACCGCCAGAGGCGGTGTCTCTTCGGGCACGTCCCATCCGGCGCAGGCTGGATGGGAGCCTCGGCCCTCAGCCCCTCTCTCCTCGCTACGCGAGTCGGGAGGGGAACGCCCCCAGCGCGGCGGGGCGGCCCTTGCGCGGGGGCACTGGCCTTGGCCGCGCCAGTTTCATGCATCGCGGGTCGCGCGCAGCGCAATGAACAACTGATGTCGCCTGCGGGCGGGCCCAAAGAGGAAAGGCGGCCTGGGCCGCCTTTTTTTCTCGTGCATGTGGCGATGCGAAGGCATCGCACAAGCTCAATGGCGGAAGTGGCGCACGCCAGAAAACACCATGGACACGCCGCGCTCGTTCGCTGCATCGATGACTTCGTTGTCGCGCATGGAGCCGCCGGGCTGGATCACGCAGGTGGCACCGGCATCGACCACGACATCGAGGCCGTCGCGGAAAGGGAAGAACGCGTCGCTCGCCACCACAGTGCCCTGCAGAGACAGGTTGGCGTGGCCGGCCTTGATGCTGGCGATGCGGGCCGAATCGAGGCGGCTCATCTGGCCCGCACCCACGCCCATGGTCATGCCGCCCTTGCAGAAGACGATGGCGTTGCTCTTGACGTACTTGGCCACCTTCCAGGCGAACAGCAGGTCTTCCATTTCTTCGAGCGTGGGCTGTTTGCGGGTCACGACCTTGAGGTCGATCAGCGAGAGTTCATGGTTGTCGGCGGTCTGCAGCAGCAGGCCCGAGCCGATGCGCTTGGCGTCCATCGCATTGCGGCCACGCTGCCAGTCGGTGGTGCCGCCGTGGGCCGGCAGGGCGATCTTGAGCAGGCGCACATTGGCCTTGGCCTTGAACACTTCCAGCGCCTCGGCCGTGAAATCGGGCGCCATCAGCACTTCGACGAACTGCTTGGAGATCTGCTGCGCCGCATGGCCATCGACTGGGCGGTTGAAGGCGATGATGCCGCCAAAGGCGCTGGTGGGGTCGGTCTGGAAGGCCTTGCTGTAGCTGTCCAGCGCATCCAGGCCCACGGCCACACCGCAGGGGTTGGCGTGCTTGACGATCACGCAGGCCGGGGCCTCAAAGCTCTTGACGCATTCCCAGGCGGCATCGGCATCGGCGATGTTGTTGTACGACAGCTCCTTGCCCTGCAGTTGCTCGGCGGTGACCAGCGAGCCGGGTGCGGGGTGCAGGTCGCGGTACAGCGCGGCCTGCTGGTGGGAGTTTTCGCCATAGCGCAGGTCCTGCACCTTGGTGAAGATGCCATTGCTCTGGCCGGCGAACTGGGCGCGGGTGGGCACGTAGGTTTCCGACAGCTTCTCTTCTTCGAAGGTGACGGACGAGAGGTAGTCGCTGATGGCGCCGTCGTACTGGGCGATGCGATTGAAGGCCGCCACCGACAGCGCGAAGCGCAGCTTGTCCGACAGCTTGCCCGAGGCCTTGAGCTCGGCCAGCACGGCGGGGTACTGCGAGGCATCGGTCAGCACGCCCACATCCTTCCAGTTCTTGGCGGCGCTGCGCACCATGGCGGGGCCGCCGATGTCGATGTTCTCGATGGCGTCCGCCAGCGTGCAGCCGGCCTTGGCCACGGTGGATTCAAAGGGGTAGAGATTCACCACCAGCAGGTCGATGGTGTCGATGCCGTGCTCCTTGAGCGCGGCCATGTGCTCGGGCAACTCGCGGCGGGCCAACAGGCCACCATGCACCTTGGGGTGCAGGGTCTTCACGCGGCCATCCAGCATCTCGGGGAACTGCGT
>JACMKW010000730.1 GCA_014379885.1 Rhizobacter sp. | reverse complement strand
GTTCATAGCTCATGGTGGGGACTGTAGACTGCCAACGTGGCCGCATCGCGAACTCTGAGAGCTCAATAAACTCTCACCCTCCCGACAGGGCACAGAACTTCGATGGCAAGACATGCTTGAGTGGTTGAAGAACCTCTTGTGGCTCCGCAAGAAGAGCGCGTGTTCTGACCGGCAGCGCGCAATGAACCTCATCGCCGCCATTGATGCGGGCGGCGTACCGCTCAACCCCGCGCGGGTCAATGCCATCGGGCGAGCGTTGGGGTTGGATGTTTCCCGGCACGCTCGAATGGAAGACACGATTGAGCGGATTCGAACGGTGGTGAGCGAATCGGCCGAGTAGTGGCAACGCCTCAGCCGACGCACCCATGAGGCGCCAGCGATCAGCCATCTCATGCCGAGCCCGCGCGCGGCAGCGCAAGAAAGAAGCGCACCATCTCGGCCGATGCATCCGGCCCCGTGCGGTCTGTGTACGAACCGCGGGCGTCACCACCTGACCAGGCATGACCGGCACCCTGCAGGGTCCAGAACTCGATGTGCGCCTGACCGGTACCGTCGGCATGCACCGTCCGGCTGTAGCTTCGGCCTCCCGGCGCCTTGCCGCATTGGGTGCTTGAGTTCAGTGCATCTTGTCCCGCCTTGGCGGCGTGAGCATCCCGGGCCTGCTTGACGATCTCTTTGCCGTTCGTCTGCTGCACAGTGTGATCGCGGTCGCCGTGGAAGACGATGAGGGGCACCGGCTGCACCGCTTTCTTTGGTGATCCGGCAGCGCCCGCAGGCATGCCCTTGAGACCGGGTAAACCGCTGCGCCCGCCTTTCATCGCGGCCATCGCAGAGGGAATGTCGTATGCGCTGCCATAGGGCAAGCCGGAATGCGCGCCGACGCCCGCGAACAACTCCGGGTACGTCTCGCCCAACACCACCGCCATCGCGGCACCGGCCGAGAGCCCGGCAACGAAGACTCGGCGCGGGTCGGCGCCATGGCGTACCGTGACCTCGCGAACAATTCCCGCGATCAATGACGGTTCGCCAGCATCACGCAACTGATCTTGCTGCTTGAACCAGTTCCAGCACTTCGAACTGTTCGCACGCGCGGGCTGCTCGGGGTACACCACCAAAAAGTCGTGCTCATCGGCAAGGCGATTCATCCGGGTGCCAACCGCAAAGTCGTCTGCCGACTGGGTGCACCCGTGCAGCATCACCACGATGGGTCGCGGCAGCTGGGAAACCCGTGCTGGGACATAGAGCTTGTAGGCGCGGGCGCCGGCCTTGTTACTGAAATCCCATGTCTCGAAGGTTCCCGGCGTCTCGGCCTTGCCGCCCGAAGGCCACGGCTGTGGCTCGATGTCTGCCACACCGCCGGCGTCGACAACACGGGCGACCACATCGATCACCGAGTCCGTCGAAACCGGTGGCCTCGTCGAGTCAACCAACCCGGCTGACGCGAAGGCGCGCCGGATGGTTTCGGTCACTTCGTGCATGGGGCCGGCCGAGGTATCGAGACCGGCGCACGCCAGTGCACGCTGGATCGTGTCGTTGATGGCATTGGCGTCGAAGGATGGCGCCCGAGCGTTGATTGGGTTGTGCATGAGAGTTTCTTTCTGTGATTGAGAAAAAGGATCAGCGGATGCGGTCGGCCAAGGCCTGTCGCACGGCGGGGCTGGCCTGGAAGGCGCCCAAGACAGTCACGGATTCGATGGCTGCGCGCGCGAGCTCGGGGGTCACGTCATCGGCGATGCGTGCGAGCCCGACCACCTGCACCTGCAGGCGTTCGCCTGCTGCCACTGCCCGCTCCAGGTCGGCGCGGCTGTAATGCTGCAGGCCGACGGTCAGCGTGCGGCGAGCCAAGGTCTGTTTCAGGGAGTCGGCATGGAGCGCGAGCTGGTTTCGAAGTGCGGTTCGGATGAGATCGGAGCGGTTCGAATAGAAACCTTCTTTCACCAGAAGGTCTACATGGCCGAGATCGACCACGCCCACGTTGACGGTCATCTTCTCGGTCTCCCCAGCCTTTTGCTTGGGTTCAATGAAGCCTCGTGTAGCGCTCATACCATCTCCTTGGATTCTGGTTGGAATCTAATTGGAGCATATTTTGGGTTTTTGAGCAGCTTGTCGAGCAAGACCATGTTCCCGGCAGTGAGCAAGCCTGAGCCGATGGGTTCGGTGACGTACAGACCGATCGAGCGGTGAGTTCTGACGATGCAGGCGCCATGCTGGGTGCTCAAAACCCGAGGCCGCGCCGTTGCTTTTTTTCTGATCACCTGTCGGCGTTTCGTCTGACATCGCGGTCACCTGGGTTCAGGGATAAACGTCTCTTCACCCCGGAGCCCCATCCCATGTCCACTTCCAACAATCTCACCATCAACCGGCGCGATCTGTTGATCGTCGGTGCGGCTTCTGCCGCAGTGACGGCTCCCGTGATGCAGGCTTCGGCCGCAGCGCCCGCCGCAGCCGCAGCCAACCCAGCAGCGGAGATACCCACCACCGCAGTGTCTTTCCGCGTAAACGGCAAGCGGCACACGCTGCAACTCGACACCCGCACAAGCCTGCTCGATGCCTTGCGCGAGCACCTGCACCTCACGGGCACGAAGAAGGGGTGCGACCAGGGCCAGTGCGGCGCCTGCACCGTCATCGTTGACGGCCGGCGCATCAACGCTTGCCTCACGCTCGCCGTGATGCACGAAGGCGCGCAAGTGACCACCATCGAGGGGCTTGGCCAGCCCGGGAGCCTGCACCCGATGCAGGCGGCCTTCGTCAAGCACGACGGCTATCAATGTGGCTATTGCACGCCAGGGCAGATCTGCTCGGCCGTGGCGATGCTCGACGAGATCGGGCGCGGCGTTCCAAGCCACGTGAGCGCAGACCTCACTGCGCGCCCCCTGCTTTCTGCCGAAGAGTTGCGTGAACGCATGAGCGGCAACATCTGCCGCTGCGGGGCCTACTCCAACATCGTCGATGCGATCACCGAGGTGTCTGGAGCCAAAGCATGAAGGCCTTCACCTACGAGCGTGCGCAATCGCCCGCTGCCGCTGCGGCAGCCGTGTCCCGCAACCCGGGTGCCAGGTTCATCGCCGGCGGCACCAACCTGCTCGACCTGATGAAGCTGCAGGTTGAAGCGCCCACCCACCTGGTCGACGTGAATGGTCTGGGGCTCGACAGCATCGAACCCACACCGGAAGGGGGCCTGCGCATCGGCGCACTGGTGCGCAACACCGACCTCGCGACCGACGATCGGGTGCGGCGAGATTACGGCGTGCTCTCACGCGCCTTGCTGTCGGGCGCCTCGGGCCAATTGCGCAACAAGGCCACCACCGCCGGCAACTTGCTGCAGCGCACGCGCTGCCCCTATTTTTACGACACCAGCCAGGCGTGCAACAAGCGACAACCCGGGAGCGGTTGCGCGGCGCTGGAAGGGGTGAACCGCCAGCACGCCGTGGTCGGCGCGAGCAAGGCTTGCATTGCGACCCACCCGAGCGACATGGCCGTGGCCATGCGGCTGCTCGATGCGACGGTTGAGACGGTGCGGCCCGATGGCCAGGCGCGCCGCATCCCCATCGTCGAACTGCATCGGCTTCCGGGCGACACGCCCCACGTGGAGACCACGCTTGAACACGGCGAAATGATCACGGCCGTGACGCTGCCAAAGCCGCTCGGCGGCACTCAGGTCTACCGCAAGGTGCGCGACCGTGCTTCGTATGCCTTTGCCCTGATTTCTGTGGCGGCCATCGTGCAGCGCGATGGCTCCGGCCGGGTGGCGCTGGGCGGCGTGGCACCCAAGCCGTGGCGGGTCGAGGCGGCCGACGGGCTGTTGCCCAAAGGTGCCAAAGCCGTGACCGCGAGCCTGCTGGCCGGCGCACGGCCCACAGCCGAGAACGCATTCAAGCTGACCCTGGTTGAGCGCACGCTCTCCGCAGTGCTGACCCAACCAAGGAGCTGAGCGATGAAATTCGACACCCCCGCGACCACCAATCCGATCGATCAGCTGAAGGTGATCGGCAAGCCGACCGACCGCGTCGACGGCCCGTTCAAAACCACCGGCACAGCGCGCTATGCATATGAGCGCCACGACATCGCACCCAACGCGGCGCACGGCTTTGTGGTGGGCGCCACCATCGCCAAGGGCCGCATCGCCGCCATGGACCTTGCCGCCGCACGGGCGGCGCCAGGTGTCATTGCCATCGTCACGGCGCGCAATGCCGGCAAGCTTGGCAAGGGCAACTTCAACACCGCCAAGCTGTTGGGTGGGCCCGAGATCGACCACTACCACCAGGCCGTTGCCCTGGTGGTGGCCAACACCTTTGAGCAGGCGCGTGCCGCGGCGCATCTGGTGCGCGTTGACTACGATGGCGCACCGGGCAAGTTTGACCTGGCCGCCGAGAAAGACGCCGCGCAGATGCCCAAGCCCGATCCTTTCTCGGGCCCACCCGAGTCGAAGTTCGGCGATTTCGCAGGCGCCTTCGCCAGCGCATCGGTGCAGTTCGATGCGAACTACACCACGCCTGACCAGACGCACGCGATGATGGAGCCGCACGCGTCGTTGGCCGCATGGACGGGCGACCAACTCACGGTCTGGACGTCCAACCAGATGATTGCGTGGAGCGTGGGCGACATGGCCAAGACGCTCGGCATCCCCAAAAACAAGATCCGCCTCATCTCTCCCTACATCGGTGGCGGCTTCGGCGGCAAACTGTTTGTTCGCGCCGATGCGCTGCTCGCTGCGCTTGGCGCACGGGCGGCGGGCCGGCCCGTCAAGGTAGCGCTGCATCGCGCGCTCATCGCCAACAACACCACCCATCGGCCCGCCACGATCCAGCGCATTCGAATCGGTGCGGCGAAGGACGGCAAGATCACCGCCATCGCACATGAAGGCTGGTCTGGCGACCTGCCGGATGGGAAGCCCGAAACCGCTGTCAACCAGACTCGCCTGCTTTATGCGGGCGCAAACCGGTTGACCACCACGCGCCTGGCGGTGCTCGATCTGCCCGAGGGCAACGCCATGCGTGCGCCGGGCGAGGCGCCCGGAATGATGGCGCTCGAGATCGCAATGGATGAGATGGCCGAGAAGCTTGGCCTCGACCCGGTGGAGTTTCGCGTGCTGAACGACACCCAGGTGGATCCCGAGAAACCGGGCCGGCCCTTCTCGCAGCGCCGTCTGATCGAATGCCTGCGCACCGGCGCTGATCGTTTCGGCTGGGCACGCCGCAGTGCTCGCCCGGGCGCAGTGCGCGACGGACGTTGGCTCGTCGGCATGGGCGTTGCAGCGGCCTTTCGCAACAACCTGCTGATGAAATCGGCGGCCCGTGTGCGGCTCGACAGCCGCGGGTTCGTGACGGTGGAGACCGACATGACCGACATCGGCACCGGCAGCTACACCATCATTGCCCAGACCGCCGCCGAGACCATGGGCGTGTCGCTCGACAAAGTGGTGGTGCGTCTGGGCGATTCGGCCTTTCCGGTCTCAGCCGGCTCGGGCGGGCAATGGGGTGGCAACAACTCCACGGCCGGCGTGTACGCAGCGTGCATGAAGCTGCGTCAACTCGCCGCACAGAAGGTTGGCATCACATCGGCGGATGTGGTCTTCGCAGACGGCACCATCCGCTCGGGCGGGCGCACCGTGCCGCTGGCTCAAGCGGCTGGTGCCGGTGGGCTGGTGGCCGAAGACGGCATCGAGTACGGCGACCTTGACAAGAAATATCAGCAATCAACCTTCGGTGCGCATTTCGTCGAGGTGGGTGTCGATGCCGCAACGGGCGAGATCCGCGCTCGGCGAATGCTGGCCGTGTGTGCGGCGGGCCGCATCCTCAACCCCAAGGCAGCGCGCAGCCAGGTGATCGGCGCCATGACGATGGGGGTCGGCGCCGCCCTGATGGAAGAGTTGGCGGTGGATATGCGCCACGGCTTCTTCGTCAACCACGACCTGGCGGGTTACGAGGTGCCGGTGCATGCCGACATCCCGCACCAGGACGTGATTTTTCTGGACGAAGTCGACCCGATTTCATCGCCCATGAAGGCCAAAGGCGTGGGCGAACTGGGCATGTGCGGCATCGGCGCCGCGGTGGCCAACGCCATCTACAACGCCACGGGAGCGCGGGTTCGTGACTATCCGATCACGCTGGACAAGCTGCTGGACAAATTGCCGCCGATGGCGTGATCGCTCGGACGCATGGATGGCCGATGGGGCCAGTCTGTGCGCGCAAGCTCAAATCTTGCGAGAGCGCGCGCGAGCGATCACCGTGTCGGCCAGCTGCAGGGCGCTGACGGCATTGCCACTGCCGTCAAGGTCAGCGAAGCGCCGATGGCTGTCGAAGTAGATGTTCTCTGCCGTTGTTTGCAGCGTGGGGAGCTCGGGAATGGCAAACGCGTGCATCGCCAGTCCACCCAGTTCACGCTCGATGATGGTTCGCACAGAGCGGGCGGCGGCGAGGTACTTCTTCGCATTCATGCCGACATGGCGGGCATCAACCACTTCCAGAAAAACGATCTGGTCCCGAAGCTGGGGCATGTTGCGAATCATGACGTCTCCACGTGTGGTGTTGTACACGTGAGGCCATTTTCAAATGCGGGCGCGGGGATGAAGCTTTGAGAAGGAGGCGGATTCCGCCCCTTTCTTCTTGTTCTCCTTGTCAACGCCCGGGAGCCGGCACCGCCGGGGGCTTACAGGCGCGCGCAGTGCCGATCGACGTATTGCAAGGCGTCAGGCAGCGCGTCGCGGAACACCATCCATTCGTGGTCGCCATCGATCACACGCAGCTCGGCCAGCTTGGGCTGGATCTGCAACATTCTCCAGTGCAGCGTGGCCGACATGGCCGCGATGCCCAGGAAGTCGTGATCACCGCTCACGATCCACATCGGCACCTTCACGGTCTGGGCGCTGTAGGCCGCCAGGTGGGCCGGGTAGTTGAGCGAGCGCCAGGTGTCGGGGTCGAACTGGCCGTTGCGCACAAATTGCGGCGTGCGGCGTGCCGCTGAGGTTTCCGGAGGCAGCGGGTCGTAGATCGCCGGGCTGATCACCGCGGCTGCACAGAACCGCGTGGGGTGCTTGAGCGCAAGGTTCAAAGCCCCGTAGCCGCCCATGGAGAGCCCACCGATGGCCCGCCCCTTGCGCTCACGGCTCACCTTGTAGCGGCCTTCCACGTAGGGCATGAGCTCGTCGATGATGGCGGTCTCGGCGCGCTCGGCAGCGCCGTTGGACCACCAGCTCGCCGGGCCAGCCGTGGGCATCACCACGACGGACGGCCGAATCAGCCCGCGCTTGATCAACCCGTCGAGCGTTTCGACGGCGCCACCTTTCACGCGCCACTCGTTTTCGTCGCCACCAGCGCCGTGCAGCAGGTACACCACCGGGTAAGGGCCAGCACCGTCCTTGTAGCCATCCGGCATGTAGATGGTGAACTTGACATCACGGCTGAGCGCATTGCTGCGCACCGCGTCGGAAAAGACCTCGCCAGCGACTGCCGGGCCCTGCATGCACAGGGCGGTGATGAGGCCTGCAAAGGCCGCGAGTGTTCTGAGCTTGCGTTTCATGGGCAATGTCTCCTTCGTTGAGCGTGCTTCAGCGGCCGGCAATCGACTTGATGAAGGCAATCGTCTGCGTGGCGATGATGTCCTTGTCGAAGTCGATCGTGGCCACGTGGAACGAGTTCTCAAGCCAGATCAACTCCACGCGTTTGGAGCCCACAGCGCCGACGATGCGAGGCGCGTTGGAGGGGTTCACCACGTGGTCGTCTCGGGACTGCAGCACAAGCGTCGGGCACTTGATCAGCGGCAAGAGGTCTTGCGTGACGGCGGTCAACGCATAGAGCTGACGAAAGGCGGGAACCGGCACTTCCTTGTAGGCGAGTTCGGTGACGGCAGGGTCTTTCACGTCAGACCCAATGCCGGGCACGGTGGCAGGCATCGACGCGTCGAGCGCGATGCTGGCCATGTCGGACAGACCGATGTGCACCACGGCGTTGATGGGCACGGCCCCCTTGATCACGTCGGCATGCTTGGCAGCCGTGTACAGCGTGAGCGTGCCACCCATCGACAACCCCACCATGAAGACTTGTGTGCAGGTCTTGCGCAACTCGGCCAGTGCTTCGTCCACCGACGCAATCCAGTCCGAGGCAGTGGTCTTGGCCATGGCGGCGGGCGACACGCCGTGGCCTTTGAGGCGCGGGCCAATGACGGTGTAGCCGGCGCCATGCAGTTGTTCACCGAGGTAGCGCATGCTTTGCGTGGTACCCGTGAAGCCGTGGCATACCAGCACGCCGATGTCGTTGCCACGAAAGAAGAAGGGTTCGGCGCCGGCTAGGATGGTGTCGTCAGTCATCGGGGTGTCTCCAGGTTGCAATCAGGTTGAGCAATCACGTTGAGTACGCCTCACCGCCGGCTCACGCTGTAGAGCAGCGCCGCGCCCGCGATGATGGCGCCTTGCAGCATCAGCCGCCCCGGCTCACCCAGGCCCAGGCTGGTCAAGAAGTTGAACAGGAAGGTGAGCATGAAGGCCGCCACCGCAGGGCCGGCCATGCCGCCCTTGCCGTTGCCGAAGTTCACACCACCGAGGATGGCGGCGGCAAGTGAATTGAGCGCCAGGTCTTGCCCGAGCGTCACGCTGCCGGCCCCCACGAAGCCCACCAGCAGAAAGCCGCACAGCACCGAGATCAGCGCCGACACCACGTGGCTGCAGAAGATGACGCGCAGATACGGAATGCCCGAGAGCGCCGCCGCCTGCGGGTTGGCGCCGACGGCATCGAGGTAGCGCCCGAACACGGTCACTCGCAGCAGCACGATGGCCGGCACCAGCACCGCCAGCCAACCCAGCACCGGCAGGGGAACGCCTGCTACGCGCTGGCGTGCGAGATCGCAGAGGAACTCGGGCGCATCGCCCGGCGCGCGGAATTGCGACAGCGCAATCACGATGCCCAGCAGGATCATCGCCATCGCCAGCGTGACGATCATCGATGACGCGCGCACGCGCACGATCAGCACACCGTTGATCGCCCCCACCACCAACCCGAGCAATACGCACACGGCCATCGCCATGCCGGCCGACAGCGGAAAGAAGCCACTCGTCAGCACATACGAAACCGCCACCACCACCCCGCCGGCGGACAGGTCGATCGAGCGCGCGCGCATCACGAGCGACTGCCCGATCACCGCCAGGCCCAACGGCACAGCCTGCCGCGCGATCAGCGGGAGCAAGCCGAGCGACAGCAGCTGCGGGCGCATGAAAGCGGCCAGCACGATCAGGACCAGCATGCCCAGATAGGCAGGCGGCATGGCGATGACAAACGCCCCCACCTGACGCCAGCGCGGCATGGTT
>JACMKW010000729.1 GCA_014379885.1 Rhizobacter sp. | reverse complement strand
TGAATCTCTTGCGCTTGCGACAGGGTTGTAAGAAGCAGGGATAGCGGAAACAGAGCGGATTTGCAGTACATGGCAGTCTCTCTATGACGCCCAACCCGATATGGGCATCAAAGTTACAAACCACATGCAGGCATTTCTGGGATGCATATGGTCAGAAATGGCCAGTACCGACCATGCGATAGACGTCATTCTCACAGACGGCGAAAAAGGGTTTTCTTCGCGAATCTCAAGATGCCAATTTAGTCATTTTGAGACGACGTAATCTAGCAGGCCAAGGCGCTTTGCTGTGCTGCGCGTAAGCCGCCACACATACGCATCAGGATCCCACTCCGCACCGTTTTCCGTGAGGCGATTCTTCATGCCGAACGTCTGTGTTTTTCCCAGCTCGACGGCCACCAGGTGGTGGACTGATTTTCTCTTTTGCATGGGCGCTTCTTCGACCAGCAACTCGACTGTGGTGTAGCGGGTCAACCCTTCCTTGTCGCATCGGTAGCGTACGCAAACCAGTGCCGTTCCATATCGGCGAGCGAGTTTGAGTGCGCCGGGCTGGGTGGCCAGAAATTTTTTGATGACGCGCGTGTCCGCGCATGCCTGCGGCATCGAGATCCTCCCTTCAGAGTGGTTTGCTTGTTGTGAATGTTCAGTGGCACCGCACTTCGCGCCTTGCTTGGCGGCCCATGTGAAGCACCCATGTCCACAAGGCTTTCGTTTCAATATACTGTATAAAACAACAGTAATGCAACGCCATGGAACTCCAGCAAGAACCTTCGCCCTCTCTGCAATCCCCCCGCCTGCTAGACCAGCTGCGCGAGCGGATCCGCTACCAGCACTACAGCATCCGCACCGAGCAGGCCTATGTGTACTGGGTCGACGCGTTCATTCGCTTCCATGGCATGCGTCACCCTGCCGAGATGGCGGGGCCTGAGGTCGAGAGCTTTCTCTCCTGGCTGGCCAATGAGCGCAAGGTGGCGGCGGCCACGCACAAGCAGGCTTTGTCGGCGTTGCTGTTTCTCTACCAAAAGGTGCTCGGGCAAGACATCCCGTGGATGACCGAGATCGGCCGCCCCAAGGAGCGTGTGCGCCTGCCGGTGGTGCTCACGCACAACGAAGTGGTGCGCGTGTTTGAGAAGCTGCCTGGCGAGCATCGGTTGATGGGCCAACTGCTCTACGGCACCGGCATGCGCATCATGGAAGGTGTGCGCCTGCGGGTCAAAGACGTCGATTTCGCGCGCCGCGCCATCGTCGTGCGTGAAGGCAAGGGCGCCAAAGACCGGGTGGTGATGTTGCCGGCATCACTCATGCCGGCTTTGCGCGAGCAGGTCGATGCGGCGCGCAGTCTCTGGGCGCGAGACCGCAAAGCCGGCCGGGCCGGTGTGCACCTGCCCCACGCGCTGGCCCGCAAGTACCCGCGCGCCGAAGAATCATTCAACTGGTTCTGGGTGTTTCCCCACACGAAGTTTTCGCTGGATCCGCGTACCGATGTAGAGCGCCGCCACCATGTGCAGGAGCAAACCTTTCAGCGAGTCTTCAAGCGTGCGCTGGAAGCGGCTGGCATCGACAAGCCCGCCACGCCCCACACCTTGCGCCATTCGTTCGCCACCCACTTGCTGCAAAGCGGCTACGACATCCGCACCGTGCAAGAGCTGCTGGGCCACGCCGACGTGAGCACGACCATGATCTACACCCATGTGCTGAAGGTGGGTGGTGGCGGTGTACGCAGCCCGCTCGATGCGCTCGTGGGGGTAGATGCCTTGGGCAAGTCGACAGGAGCTGGAACGTATCGATCTGCCACCGATGACACCGAGTACCCCGAGCAGCCCCCGCGCGTGAGCATGCCGGTGGCGCAGTACCTGGTTCCCGCACTGAGCCTGATGGCGATGGCCGCTGCCGCATAGCGGTGCGAGGCACCACCATCGTGTCGTGTTTGCACCGGGTTTCGCACCATGCCACCGCGCCATCAGCTCCCGCCCTACGCCGAGCTGCATTGCCTCAGCAATTTCAGTTTTTTGAAAGGCGCCTCGCACCCTGAAGAGCTGGTCGCACGCGCGCAGCAGCTCAGGTATGGCGCGCTGGCCATCACCGACGAGTGCTCCCTGGCCGGCGTGGTGCGCGCGCACAACGAAGCCAAGGAACGCAACTTCCACCTGATCATCGGCAGCGAGATGCGTTTGCACCTGCCGGACACGGGGCAGCCCCACGCGCGCCTGGTGTTGCTGGCGCAAACGCGGCGTGGCTACGGCAACCTGTCGCACTGGATCACCGTGGCGCGCAACCGCGCCAGCAAGGGCAGCTACCTGGCGCACCCCGGCGATGTGGAAGGCAAGGTGCCCAACGCGCCCACGCTCACCGGCCTGCCTGAATGCCTGGCACTGCTGGTGCCACAGGCCTCGCAGCCATACGAAGAAGTGCTGGCGCACGCTCTGTGGCTGAAGACCTGGTTTCAGGAGCGCGCCGTCATCGCGATTGAGCTGCACAACGGCCCCGGGGATGAAGCGCTGCTTGACGTGGTGCAGCGTGTGGCCAAGGCCACCACGCTGCCCATTGCGGCGGCGGGTGGCGTGTTGATGCATGTGCGCTCGCGCAAGCCCTTGCAAGACGTGCTGAGCGCCACGCGCCTGAGCCGCCCCGTGGCGCAATGCGGTTGGCAGCTGGAGCCCAATGCCGAGGCCCACCTGCGTTCGCGGGCGAGGCTGGGCACGCTCTACCGCGCCGAGTGGCTGGAGCAGACCGTTGCGCTGGCGGCGCAGTGCAGCTTCTCGCTCAGCGAGCTGAAGTACGAATACCCACAAGAGATCGTGCCACCCGGCGAGACGCCAACGAGTCACTTGCGCAAGCTCACCTATGCCGGTGTTACCAAACGGTTCAAGGAAGGCCTGCCCGACAAGGTGCGAGACCAGATCGAGCACGAACTCGCACTCATCCGGCAGCTCGACTACGAACGCTACTTCCTCACCGTGGCTGACATCGTGCACTGGGCGCGCGAGCAAAAAATCCTTTGCCAGGGCCGCGGCAGCGCCGCCAATTCGGCTGTGTGCTATTGCCTGGGTGTGACCGAGATCGACCCCGGCCGCGCCACGCTCTTGTTCGAGCGCTTCATCAGCGCCGAGCGCAACGAACCGCCCGACATCGACATCGACTTCGAGCACCAGCGCCGCGAGGAAGTCATCCAGTACATCTACGCCAAGTACGGCCGGCACCGCGCCGCGCTCACTGCCGTGGTCATCTGCTACCGGCCGCGCTCGGCCTTGCGCGATGTCGGCCGCGCGCTGGGCATCGACCTGCAGCGCATCGAAGCCGTGGCCAAGAGCATGCAGTGGTGGGACGGCAGTGTGGGCGAAGAACGCCTGCGTGAAACCGGCTTCGACCCCGAGGCGCCGCTGGTCAGGTTGTGGATGGAGCTCACCCACCAGCTCATCGGCTTTCCACGCCACCTGAGCCAGCACCCTGGTGGCTTCGTGATTGCACGAGATCAGCTGTCGCATCTCGTGCCGGTGGAAAACGCCGCAATGGAAGGGCGCAGCGTTATCCAGTGGGAAAAAGACGATCTCGAATCGTTGGGCTTGATGAAGGTCGACATTTTGGCGCTGGGCATGCTGAGTGCGTTGCGGCGCTCGATCGAGTTTGTGGGCCACAAGCTGGGCCGCCCATTCGAGCTGCAAGACGTGCCCGACAAAGACGAGCCCACGTACGACATGATCTGCGCTGCCGACACCGTGGGCGTGTTCCAGATCGAAAGCCGCGCGCAGATGAGCATGCTGCCGCGCCTGAAGCCGCGCGTTTACTACGACCTGGTGGTGCAGGTGGCCATCGTGCGGCCGGGCCCCATCCTCGGCG
>JACMKW010000075.1 GCA_014379885.1 Rhizobacter sp. | reverse complement strand
TTGCCCGTTTCACCTCGGGCGGGGCTTGCGCCTCGCCCGAACTCGTCTCTGTTGCTCTGATCCTCACCTCACGGTGGACAGCCGTTAACTGCTACGCCGCCCTGTGCAGTCCGGACCTTCCTCCAGTGCTTCCTTTCGGAAATTGCACCAGCGGCGGTCTGGCTTGCTTCACGGGGAGGATTGTCTCACCGCGCGCGGTACTGAACCTTGTTGGGCTGGCGCTCGGGCGTCAGCGCAAAAAAGTCGAGGTATTTCTTGAAGAGTTTGGTCGAAGGTGCGTTCTTGGTCAGCAAGCCATCGGCACGCAGGCGTTCGGCGGCGATGCGCAGCTCGAGCTTGTCTCCGCCGCGCAACTCAGGGATGGCGGCGAGGATGCGTTGCACGTCGTCGGGCAATGGGGGCACCACAGGCTTGGCTGGTTTTAAGGCTGGAGCCGGCGCCTTGCGTGCGGGCGCGGCGCGCTTGCGCGGCGCGCTCGGTGCGGCTTCGGATTTTTTCTGGTGCACCAGGTCGACAAAGTGGTCGTACACCGGCTTGGAGTCATCGCCCGTCTTGCCGAGCTGACCGATGCCCTCGACACGGCAACCCTTCTCGCGCAGGCGGATCACCAGCGGCGCGAAATCGGAATCCGAGGACACGATCACCGCCACATCGGGACGCTCGGCCACCGCCAGATCCATCGCATCGACGGCGAGCGCGATGTCGTTGGCGTTCTTGCCGCTGGAGAGGTTGACGATGGGGCGGATGGAATGCGCCTTGAAGAGCTTCTGGTGCGTGACGGCCGACTCCGCCGTGCAGTACGCACGCCGCACATGGATGGCGCCGTGTTCGGCCATCACCATGACGATGGCCTGCTCGATCACAGCGGCCGACACGTTGTCGGCATCGATCAGCAGCATCACACGCCTTGTTGAATTCATGAGAGCTTCCAGGCCAGGGTTTCGCCACCACGCAGTGGCTTGAGTTGGGCGTCGCCAAAGGGCAGCGTCTCGGGCAACGCCCAAGGCTCCTTGCGCAGAGTCACCGTACCACTGTTGCGCGGCAAGCCGTAGAACGCCGGGCCGTGAAAGCTGGCAAAGGCTTCGAGTTTGTCGAGCGCCCCCGCGGCCTCGAAGGCCTCGGCATACAACTCCAGCGCGCTCAGTGCGGTGTAGCAACCGGCGCAACCGGTGGCGTGTTCCTTCAGGTGCGCTGCATGCGGCGCGCTGTCGGTGCCGAGGAAGAAGCGGTCGCTGCCGGAGGTGGCTGCCGCCACCAGCGCCAAGCGGTGCTCTTCGCGTTTGAGCACCGGCAGGCAGTAGTAGTGCGGGCGCACGCCGCCCAGAAAAATGGCGTTGCGGTTGTAGAGCAGGTGGTGCGCGGTGACGGTGGCGGCGGTGTGCGCGCCGGCCTCGGCCACGTACTGCGCGGCCTCGCGCGTGGTGATGTGCTCGAAGACGATCTTCAGCTCGGGGAAATCGCGCCGCAGCGGGATCAGTTGAGTGTCGATGAAGACGCGCTCGCGATCAAAGAGATCGATCTCCGGGCTGGTCACTTCGCCGTGCACCAGCAGCAACAGGCCCTCGCGCTGCATGGCTTCGAGCGTGGCGTAGGTCTTGCGCAAGTCGGTCACCCCGGCATCGCTGTTGGTGGTGGCGCCGGCGGGGTAGAGCTTCACGGCGACGATGCCAGCTGCCTTGGCGCGCTTGATCTCATCTGCCGCCAAATTGTCGGTCAGGTACAGCGTCATCAGCGGCTCAAACCTGAGCCCCTTCGGAACGGCCGCAAGGATGCGCTCGCGGTAGGCCAGGGCCTGCGCCGCCGTGGTCACCGGCGGCCTGAGGTTGGGCATGATGATCGCGCGGCCGAATTGGCGCGCGGTGTCGGGCACCACCGCGGCCAGAGCAGCACCGTCGCGCACATGGAGATGCCAGTCGTCGGGGCGGGTCAGGGTCAGGGTCAAGGTTGTAGGAACAGTCATGCGCGGATTCTCGCAGCCCCTACCTGCAACAAAGCGTGAGAGCAAGACGCGCCAATCGAGTCGCTTCTTGCGCCAATAACCCGACGCTCAGGGTTTTCTGTATTGCCGCTGAAACATCACGCCGCAATCATGCGCCTCCGCTCAAGCGAAGGAGGCTTTCATGACCCCATCGACCTCAGCCGGCGCCCACGTGCGCGCCCAGTGCAACCGCACTCCAGAGTTGCGTGACAACTCGTATGTGATGGGCCACCACGGCTTCGTGTACACCAGTTATCGCGTGGCCAGCGCACTGACAACCCGGCACCCGGCCGTGCTGCTCCTGAGCGCCGACTACCAGCCCTTCGAATTTGCGCTTGAGGGCGGCGCGCCGCTGCAAACCAATGCAGTGGTCGTGGCACCGCGCACAACGCGCAGCCTGGATGCGAGTGGCGTGGCCCTGCTCAGCTTCAACATCATGCCGCCGCACGGTGCCTTTCATTTCTTTCGCGCGCTGCAGCGCCCGGGTGTGCTTGAGTTGAACCGGCACGCGTTCAGCCACCTGGACGAAGGCTTCAGCGAGCTCATGAGCGGAGCTGCACGCATCACCGATGCCGCGGTGACTTTCGAACAGGCGATCGCTGAAGCGGTGCGGCAAATGCCACCGGCTTCGCCGCCCGACCCGAAGGCGATGGAATTGATCCGCCTGGTCGAAGCCAGGCCCGAGCTCAGCCTGGAAGAACTCGCCCGCGAAACGGGGCGGTCACACCAAGCCATGTCGCGCTTGTTTTCCGCAGCCGTCGGCATGTCTTTGCGCGACTACCAGGGGTGGCTGCGACAGCGCAGCATGTTCGGCCTGCTGTGCTCCAAACGGTCACTGACTGAAGTCGCGCAAACCGCAGGCTTCGGCGACTCGTCGCAGTTCTCACGAACCTTTCAGCGCTGGTACGGGCAAAGCCCCTCGTTCAGCCGCAACCCCGAGTTTGTGCGCATTCGTGGCCAGCACAACGCCGCGCCCACTGAGCCACCCGACAAGTGCTGAATCAGGCTCGCCCATGCGAGGCACGTAGCACAGTTCGCGCGCCATCGCTAGATTCGAAACGCAGGTGGAAAGCGCCAATGAAAAAAAGTGGAGCATGCACAAAAATGCATGACCCGCCGCGATACCACGCACCACAAGCGCTGGATCTTTCGGGCCCGTCACAACACTGGAGACAAACATGAAGTTCACATTGGGAATCACCCGTTTCGCCCACACCGCGATGGTCACGGGCGCGCTGCTGCTGTCCGCAGCCGCCTTTGCGCAATCAAACCCCTATGCCCGAGGACCTGACCCCACCACCGCCGCCCTCGAAGCCAGCCGCGGCCCCTTCGCATTCAGCTCGTTCAGCGTGACCCGCCCCAGCGGCTACGGCGCTGGCACGGTGTACTACCCCACCAATGCAGGTGGCACGGTCGGTGCCATCGCCATCGTGCCGGGATTTTTCGCCCGTCAATCGAGCATCAACTGGTGGGGGCCGCGCCTGGCCTCGCATGGCTTCGTCGTGATCACGATTGACACCAACTCGACCTTCGATCAGCCAGCCAGCCGCGCCTCGCAGCAGATGGCCGCCTTGCGCCAAGTGGCCACGCTCGCGGGCACCAGCAGCAGCCCGATCTACCGCAAAGTCGACACCGCACGCCTGGGCGTGATGGGTTGGTCGATGGGCGGCGGCGGCACGCTGCTTGCAGCCAGAGACAACCCGTCCCTCAAGGCCGCGGCGCCCCAAGCCCCGTGGAACAGCTCGACCACGAACTTCTCGTCCATGACCGTGCCGACCTTGATCATCGCTTGCGAGAGCGACAGCACGGCACCTACGCGCAGCCACGCTGAGCCGTTCTACACGAGCATGAGCCGCAACTCCAAGCAATACCTGGAGATCAACAACGGCTCGCATTCCTGCGCCAACGGTGGCAGCAACACCGGGCTGCTGGGCAAGAAGGGCGTGGCCTGGATGAAGCGCTTCATGGATGAGGACAGGCGCTACACGTCGTTCGCCTGCTCGAACCCGAACAGCTCGGCAGTTTCCGACTTCCGTACCGCCAACTGTTCTTGATCGCAAGGGGCAGCTTGACTGCCCGTTGATTGCATGAACCATCGGGCCAGGGGTTTCCCTGACCCGATTTTTCTTTGTCAGCGTACCGCCTGTTTACGCGAAGCGCGTACCGCGCCGCGCTATCGCGAAATTCCCCAAGGTGGGACGATCTCGCGCAGCTCTGCCCTTGACCCGGCCAAGCGATGCCGGGCCTCAGGCCCAGTGCA
The DNA here is from genome assembly GCA_014379885.1 of Rhizobacter sp. The sequence goes on along the minus strand of JACMKW010000075.1, from coordinate 265 downwards.
CAGTCGCTTGCTCAAGCACCAGGCGCTGAGGCGGCCGGCTCAGGCACGTACACGGGAATCAGGGGCTTCTGGTCCGCGGGGAGCTTGGCGCGCAGCACATCGAGACGCTGGTTCTTCTGCTCGGGAGTGAGCGTTGCATCCTGCTGAACGAACATGGCCTCCATCGTGATGCGGGCGTAGCCGTCGTAGGGCCCGAAGAGCGCATTGGCGGTGGCATCGTCGAAATGGCGGCGTCGCACGGCGTCCATCTGGTCGAAGAAGGCCA
>JACMKW010000728.1 GCA_014379885.1 Rhizobacter sp. | reverse complement strand
TGCAAAGCGGCATGGCCGATTCGGCGATGACCATTCTCAACGTGCCGCCGCTTGCGCAAGCCGAAGCAGTGGGCACGGATCTGCTGACCCGGCTCAACACGCCCACGCTGGCTCAGGCGCGCGCCAAGACCTGGGTCGAGATCATCAATGCCGAGCTGGCGCACTACCCGCGTGGTGACTACAAAGACGCTTACGGCCCCAACATCGACTCGCACTACGCCACCAAGAGCATGCGCCAGAGCATCGAAGACGGCCTGCCGAGCGACGTGCCCTTGCTTGCTGGCAACAACTCAGGCGACATGCCCGGCCTCATCACCGGGATGATCCAGCAGATGCCTTGGCGCAGCACCCACAACCGTGCCGCGCAATACGTCTACAAGTTCAGCAAGGTGCCGGTGGGCTGGGCTGCGCGCGGTGTGTTGAGCTACCACGGCGGTGAGCTGGTGTACGTGTTCAACAACCCGACCAGCCTGGTGAGCCACCACCTGCTGGGGCTGGTGCTCGACCCGGCCACCGGTTTGAGCCTCGTGATTGGTGACTTGAACGGCAACGGCGTCACCGGCTCCGCAGGCGATGCCGCCGACGTGCTGGCCTCAGCCGCTTATGGCGCTGACGACGCGGCGGTGGCACAAACCGCGATGACGATGTGGACCAACTTCGCCAAGACCGGCAACCCCAGCACCGCGACCTTCACGTGGCCGCCTTACACGACGGCCAACGACACCTTCGTGGAGATCAACACCGGGCTTACCGTGCGCACCGGGCTCGCGACGGGCTGGTAGTTTTGCTTCAGCCGCCCGACAGGCTGCGCGCATCGTGCTGCGTGGCCGCGTCGAGGTGGCGGGTGCAGTCGAGCAGCTCCACGGTGTAAGGCGCGCAAGCGCCGAGCACACTGATCGAGGTGTTGCCGATGCGCGGCAGCTCGCCGTCGTCGGCCCGCTGCGCATGCTGGGCAAGTAACGCGCGGATCACCAGGCCGTGGGTCACCACCGCGAGATGGCCGCCGAGCTGCTTGCGCAGCGCGACCACGTGGTCGAAGGCCTGCGCCACACGCGCCAGGAACTCAGCCACCGATTCACCGCCCGGTGGCGCTTCAGTCATCGCCAGCGGGTTGAAGCCCAGCGTGTCATAGGGCTGGCCACGCAGGTCGCCGAAGTTGCGCTCGTGCAGCAAGGCGGTGGTGGTGATCGGCAAGCCGGTGGCGGCTGAGATCGCCTGCGCCGTGCTCAGCGCGCGTGGCAGGTCGCTGCTGACGATGCCGGCGAGCTGCATGCCTGCCAGGCGCTTGGCCACAGACTGCGCCTGCGCCAGCCCGTTGGCACTGAGCGGCGTGTCGGCCGGCTGCAGCATGCGGGTCACGTTGAGCGGCGTTTCGCCGTGGCGCACGAGGATGATGGACATGGCGGGTTCGCTTTCTGGTGGGCGAGACAACCACCCATTCTCGGCACCTGCGAGCAGCCCCGCAGCCACCTTGGCGACGCGGGAATGCCAGACTTGCGGCCCTGCACAGAATCGTCAAAGTGGGTTCCATGAAAGCATCCGACGCCGCTCCGCTCGACCCCACCGCCGCCGAACG
>JACMKW010000727.1 GCA_014379885.1 Rhizobacter sp. | reverse complement strand
GGATCGAACGCGCCCAGCCTTCACCCGCGCCCAGCGTGTCGCCATAACTGAACCCGCCGCAGGCGATGAAGCCCTGGAATTGATCCAATCGTGCGCGGCCGGTTTGCAGGTCGCTCATGTGCACGTCGAAGGTATCGAAGCCCGCCAGGTCCATCGAGTAGCTCATCTCGACGTGGCTGTTGACGCCTTGTTCGCGCAGGATGGCGAGCTTGGGGCGGGTGCCTCGTACCCCTACCGTTCGGGCTGAGCTTGTATTCCCGATCGCCCTGAGCTTGTCGAAGGGAGCCAGCGCCGTGCTCGATGGCCCTTCGACAGGCTCAGGGCGAACGGAGGTGGAGGTGGAGGTGGGGTCGAACGTCAGATGCACATGCAGACCTGGATCATCGACTCGGCCCGCAGCTTCGTGCTCGGCATCGGCGCAAACCGGGTTGTCGCGCAACTGCGCAATGCGCCAGCTCACGTCATCCCAGGCTTGATGCAAGTCACGCAGCGGGGCACTGAAGATGGCCTTGGCGTCGCGCCATATTTCCACCACGCCTTTGTCATTCGGCTTGCCGACGAAATGGCTGTGCTTGGAGAGACCGTGCTCGCGCAGGGTTTGCATCACCTCGTTGCGCACGGCGGTGGGCACCTGGATCACGGCGCCCAGCTCTTCGCTGAAGAGCGCCCGCAAGCTCAGCTCGGCACGCCGCGCGCTGACCTGGCCCGCCCAGTTCTTGGAGTCACCGTATTCGGCGCGGCTGTCGCTGATGCCATCGCCTTCGGTGACCAGCATGTCGATGTTGAGGCTCAAACCCAAGTGACCGGCGAAGGCCATTTCGGTCACTGCCGCCCACAGGCCGCCATCGCTGCGGTCGTGGTAGGCGAGCAGCTTGCCTTCGACGCGAAGTTGGTTGATGGCGTTGACGAGTGCCTTCAGTTGCGTGGGCTCGTCGAGATCGGGCACTTCGTCGCCGAACTGATTCAGCACCTGGGCCAGCATGGAGCCGGCCATGCGGTTCTTGCCGTTGCCCAGGTCGATGAGGATCAGCGTGGTGTCGCCAGCTTGCAGCTGCGGCGTGAGCGTGGGCCGCACATCGGCCAGCGTGGCGAAGGCGGTGACGATCAGGCTCACCGGGGCAGTGACTTGCTTGGCTTGATCACCTTCGCTCCAGCGGGTTCGCATCGAGAGGCTGTCTTTGCCGACCGGCACGCTGATGCCGAGCGCGGGGCACAGCTCCATACCGACCGCCTTCACGGTCTCGTAGAGGGCAGCGTCTTCGCCCGGCTCGCCGCAAGCCGCCATCCAGTTGCAGCTGAGCTTCACACGCGGCAACTCGAACGGTGCGGCCAACAAGTTCGTGATGGCCTCGCCCACTGCCATGCGGCCCGAGGCCGGTGCGTCGAGTGCGGCCAGCGGCGTGCGCTCGCCCATGCTCATGGCCTCGCCGCGAAAGCCGCTGTAGTCGGCCAGGGTCACTGCCACGTCGGCGACAGGCACCTGCCACGGGCCGACCATCTGGTCGCGGCTGTTGAGGCCCCCGACCGTGCGGTCGCCGATGGTGATGAGGAAACGCTTGCTGGCGACGGTCGGGTGGCGCAAGACGTCGAAGGCCACCTTGTCGAGCGACACGTCATTCAGGTTCAGCGCGGCGAACTGGCGCGCCACGCGCTTCACGTCGCGGTGCATCTTGGGCGGCTTGCCGAGCAGCACGTCCATGGGCATGTCGATCGCCCTTCCCGTTCGCCCTGAGCCTGTCGAAGGGTCGTCAGAACCTGGCTGGTCGAGCGTCAGCTGCTTCTCGTCGGTGGCCACACCGACGACGGCGAACGGGCAGCGCTCACGCGCGCACATGGCCTCGAACAGCGGCAGCGCGTCGGCGCGCACGGCCATCACGTAGCGCTCCTGGCTTTCGTTGCACCAGACTTCCTTGGGCGCCAAGCCGGTCTCTTCCAGTGGCACTTTGCTCAGATCGAAACGCGCGCCACGGCCCGCGCCGTCCACCAGTTCAGGGAAGGCGTTGGAGATGCCGCCCGCACCCACGTCGTGGATGGCCAGGATGGGATTGACCTCACCCAAGGCCCAGCAGTGGTTGATGACCTCTTGCGCACGGCGCTGAATCTCGGGGTTGCCACGTTGCACCGAATCGAAGTCGAGCGAGGCTGCGTTGGCGCCCGCCGCCATCGAACTGGCCGCACTGCCGCCCATGCCGATGCGCATGCCGGGGCCGCCCAGCTGAATCAGCAGCGTGCCGGCGGGGAACTCGATCTTCTTCGTTTGCGAATCCGAGATCGAACCCAGACCGCCCGCAATCATGATGGGCTTGTGGTAGCCGCGCACCTGGTCGCCGACCTGCTGCTCGTAGACGCGGAAGTAACCACCCAGGTTGGGCCGGCCGAACTCGTTGTTGAAGGCCGCGCCACCCAGCGGGCCCTCGGTCATGATCTGCAGCGGGCTGGCGATGTGCTCGGGCTTGCCGTAGCGCGTTTGCTCCCACGGTTCGTTGGTGCCGGGCAGGTGCAGGTTCGAGACGCTGAAGCCCGTCAGGCCGGCCTTGGGTTTGGAGCCACGGCCGGTGGCGCCTTCGTCGCGGATCTCGCCACCTGCGCCGGTCGAGGCGCCAGGGAACGGTGAGATTGCCGTCGGGTGGTTGTGTGTTTCCACCTTCATCAGCACATGCACCAGCTCGTTGCGAGCGGCGTACTGCGGTGCATTGGTGTAGCCCTGCGGCAGCCAGCGCTCGGTCGGGCCACCTTCCATCACCGAGGCGTTGTCGCTGTAGGCAATCACCGTGTGCTGCGGTGCCAGTGCGTGGGTGTTGCGGATCATCTGGAACATCGAGCGTTCCTGCGCCACACCGTCGATGGTGAATTGCGCATTGAAGATCTTGTGCCGGCAGTGCTCGCTGTTGGCCTGCGCGAACATCATCAGCTCCACGTCGGTGGGGTTGCGCTTGAGTGTGGTGAAGGCGTTGACGAGGTAGTCGATCTCGTCGTCGCTCAGCGCCAGGCCAAAAGTCTTGTTGGCTGATTGCAGCGCACCGCGCCCTTGGCCCAGCACATCCACATGTTCCATGGGTTTGCCGGGTTGCTCGTCGAACAAATGGGCAGCGTCTTCGCGCGCCAGCAGCACGCTCTCGGTCATGCGGTCATGCAGCAGCGCGGCGGCGGCTTGCAGCTCTTCGGCGCTCAGCGCCTTGGTGCCACCCAGCAAGCCGCTCTTGAGCGTCAAGCGAAATTCGGTGACGCGCTCCACCCGCTTGATCGCCAGCCCGCAGTTGTGGGCGATGTCGGTGGCCTTGGAGGCCCAGGGCGACACCGTGCCGAGCCGCGGCGCCACCAGAATCAGCGCGCCGTCGGTCGGGCCGGCATAGGCATCGCCATAACGCAGCAGCGCGCCGGCCTTGTCAGCCGCCTCACGATCCAACGGTGCCTCGCTCCACAGCCAGTGCACATGCCGGGCATGCACGCCGGTGATGCGCGGGCTCACCGCCTGGAGCCGCGGCAGCAAAGCCTGGGCGCGGAAGGCGGACAAGGCGTTGCCGCCCTCGAAGTGCAGCAGATGCTTGGGGGAGGAAGTCACGCTGGGGCTCGGTGTGGGGGTGAGATCGAATTTCACCGTTCGCCCTGAGGTATTGAAGGGCAGCGAAGGCATGAGAGCTTCGCGCTGGACTTCGATACCTCAGTCCGAACGGTGACATTCAAGGTTGGAAACCCGGCATTTTACGGGTCGGGTGACATAATTCAGGGCTATGACGATCACGATCAAAACCGCCGCCGATGTTGAGCGCATGCGCGTGGCCGGCCGCCTCGCCTCTGAAGTGCTGGACACGCTCACGCCGCACGTGAAAGCCGGCATCAGCACCGAAGAGCTCGACCGCCTGGCCCACCAGCACATCGTGAACGTGCAGCAGGCCATCCCTGCGCCGCTGCACTACCAGCCGCCGGGCTACACGCCCTACCCCAAATCCATCTGCACCTCGATCAACCATCAGGTGTGCCACGGCATCCCGAACGACCGTCCGCTGAAGAACGGCGACATCGTCAACATCGACGTCACCGTCATCAAGGACGGCTGGCACGGCGACACCAGCCGCATGTTCATCGTGGGTGAAGGCTCCATTGCGGCCAAGCGGCTGTGCTCATTCACGTACGAGGCCATGTGGAAGGGCATCGTGAAAGTGAAACCCGGCGCGCGCCTGGGCGACATCGGCCACTCCATCCAGACCTTTGGCGAGAACGCCGGCTTTTCCATCGTGCGCGAGTTCTGCGGCCATGGCATCGGCCAGAAATTCCATGAAGAACCGCAGGTGTTGCACTACGGCCGCCCGGGCACACTGGAAGAGCTGGTGCCCGGCATGGTGTTCACCATCGAACCCATGATCAATGCTGGCCGGCGCGACATCCGCGAAACCGGCGACGGCTGGACCATCGTCACCCGCGACCGCTCGCTCTCCGCGCAATGGGAGCACACGGTGCTGGTCACCGAGACGGGCTACGAGGTGTTGACGCTGTCGGCAGGCAGCCCGCCACCACCGGCTTTCGTGACATCGCCCGCCACAGCAACAGCCTGAGCGAGACCCATGGAGGTCGTCGCTGAATTCACCCGCACCAGCCCGGGCCCCCGCAGCATCAGCGAGCAGCGCGCGCAGTTCCGCGAGGGCAAGGCGGCGCTGCTGACGCACTTCCGCGAGTCTCGCCCCACCGCGCCCGCAGCCACACGCCTGGTGCGC
>JACMKW010000726.1 GCA_014379885.1 Rhizobacter sp. | reverse complement strand
CCAGCGTTTGCCTACGAAGCGGGTGCGGTCGAGGCGAGGCACGGTGCCCGGCGCCGGCCGCGGCCGCGGCTCGCCGGGTGAGTAACGTGCATCGGCATCTCGGCGCAGCTCGGCCAAAAAAGCCTGAGCTTGTTGCAGGGGCGCGCCTGCGAAATAGTCGGTGCGCTGCAGGGCAGCCAGCGCCTCGGCCAAGGTGCGCAGCTTGCGCCGTCCATCAGTCTCATCCAGTGACGGCAGATCACCACGCAAGGTTTCGCCCAACTCGCGCCAACGGGCATAAGCCTCGGTGCGTGAAAACTGCGCCAGCAATTCGTCGTGCTGCTGGGTACCTCGGGTGCTCAACTCAAAGACCGAGGCCGTGCCACCGTGGCGCAACACCTCATCGGCAATCTCATCAAAAGCTGCGCCGTGTTCGGCCGGCAAGACATAGGCACCGTCTCGCAACGAGACACAGCCCAGCGCCTTCAGGGCACGCCAGATGCGCAGGCGCACGGCACCCGGTTGGGTGGGGAGGGTGACAAGCAGCAGCGACCACATGAGTGAAGTATATGCATCTTGCAAAGAAATAGATGCTTCAGATCACTGAGTGACATCACCCGGCCGCACCCTCGGCGAGCAGTTGACCGATCAAGACCCCGACACGCAGGTCGTCAAGGTGCCCGAAGTGGTTCAGCCGCAGCCGCCCCTGCCGGTCGATCAGCAGCAGGCTCGGGGTGCCACGCAACCCGTAGGTTTCCATGGTGAGCGGAATGCGGCCGTTGACCGCGGCCTGATCGATGCCGATGGGAAACGACAACCGGTTCTCGTGGATGAACACACGCAATGCGTCGGCGCCCATCACCGCGTGGTGTTCAAACACTGTGTGCAAGCCGATCACCGCCACCTCGTTTGCCGGGAAAGCCTCATGCATGCGCGCCGCTTGCGGCAGCCCATGGGATACGCAAGCCGGGCACAGCATCTGGAAGGCATGCACCACCACCACGCGGCCGCGCAAGGCAGGAAGCTGCAGTGGCTGCTCAGTGTTGAACCACTGGCTGACTCGCCAAGGTGGGGCCATGTCTGGCTCGATGTTCATGGTGTTCACTCCGTGAGGGGGCGGGCTCGCGGCACAACGCGGCCCGCCCGAAACGCGAGCCGCTCAGGCCGCGCGGCGCAGCTTCACCGCGGGGAAGTCGACCGGCACGTTGAAGGCCACGTTCACATAGTTCGTGAACAGGTTGAGCGCCACGTGGGCCAGGATTTCCACCACGGCTTCATCGCTGAAACCCACCTGGCGCAGGGCCTGCACGTCAGCGTCGGCCAACTGCCCGCGCTCGTTGACGAGCTTGAGCGCAAAGCGCAGCGCGGCGGCAGTTTTCGGGTCGCTGGCTTCGCCCATTTGAGCGGCCGCCATTTCGTCGGCTGTGGCACCGGCCTTGCGGCCCAGCGTCATGTGCGCGGCCAGGCAGTATTCGCAGGCGTTACGCTCGGCCACGGCCACGGCGATCTTTTCTCCGATCTTGCCGTCAAGCGGGCCCTTGCTGAGCGCAGCGAAGGATCCCCACATGCTCTTGAGCGCGGCGGGCGAGTTGGCCACAGCCTTGAACATGTTGGGCGTGGCGCCAAAGGCACTGTGGATCTGTTCGAGCAAGGCCTTGCTGTCGGCAGAGGCGTTGGTGGCGGAGAGAAGGGGAACACGTGACATGGTGTGGTTTCCTTGAGGTGCGGGTGCAATGGTTGAGTGAATGGTCAAGCGAAGAAGCTCGGCTCAGAACTTGCCGTCGCGAACGTACGGGTAGCTCCAAAGAATGGTTTGCAACAGCACCGACTTGACCCAGGCGGCGTGCATCTTCTCGACGTCAGCAGCCGACGCGCCTTTTTTGGCCAGGAAGGGCTTG
>JACMKW010000725.1 GCA_014379885.1 Rhizobacter sp. | reverse complement strand
CCCGCCTCGCCTTGGCGCAGCGCATGCGCAGCCATTGGGTCGCCTTCGTGCGCGACGGCCGCCCCGGCGCGGAGTGGCCGGCCTTCGAAGCCGCACGCCGCACGACCATGGTGTTCAACAAGCGCGATCAGGTGCTCGACGACCCCCAACACGACCACCGCGTGGTCTGGGCCGGCCAAGACAGTGCACCTGGCATGGTGAGCACCGGCGCGGCTTGATTCAGGTCATTTGGGACTGCCTGACGCCATGGATGTGCCAGACAGCGATGAACATGGCCGCGATGGTCGGGCCCAGCACGAAGCCGTTGATGCCCATCACGGCCATGCCGCCTAGCGTGGTGATCATCACCACGTAGTCAGGCATGCCGGTGTCCTTGCCCACGAGAAATGGCCGCAGCAAGTTGTCGACCAGACCGATCACCAGCACGCCATAGGCCAGCAGCGCCAGGCCTTGCCAGGTGGCGCCGGTGGCAAAGAAGTAGAGCGAAACCGGAAACCACACCAGGGCCGCGCCGATGGCGGGTAGCAGCGATAAAAATGCCATCAGCACGCCCCACAGCAGTGCCGCACCCACCCCCAGGAACCAGAATGCGAGGCCGCCCAGCGTGCCCTGGATGGCGGCCACCAGCAGGTTGCCACGCACCGTGGCCCGGATCACGGTGGTGAACTTGTCGACCAGCTCTGCCTTGTCTGGCGGCTCCAGCGGGATCGCGCGCCGAATCGCGCGCGTCAGGGCTTCACCGTCGCGAATCAGGAAGAATGCGATGTAGGTGGTGATGAACAGGTCGGCCACGAACTCGAAGGTGTTCTGGCCGATGCTCAGCGCCCGTGTCCCGATGAACTGGGTTCCCTTCGCCAGGCCCTCGCTCAAGCGGCGCTGCAGGGCGCCGAAATCGTCCAGGCCGAACCAGTCGAGCAGTGTCATTGCCGGGCCGGGCAGGCGGTCGAACAGCTGGTGCAGCTTGAGTACCAGGTCCCACTCGCCGGACTGCAAGCGGTCGAAAACCAGCATGGCCTCGCGTGCCAGTGCGGCGCTGATCAAGGCAAACGGAACCAGCACCATCACCACGACAACCAGCAGCGTGAGCAGGGCAGCCAGCGTGCGCCTGTACTTCAGGCGGTCCAGCAGCCAGCGGTGCACCGGGGTAAACAACAGCGCGATGATGCAGGCCCACAGGATCGTGCCGTAGAACGGCAGCAGCACCCAGATCAGCGCAAGCGAGACAGTGGCCAGCAACAGCAGCAGGGCCCTGTTCTCCAGGTAGGCCGACACGTTTTCTTCAGGGGGGACCATGGCGGTACTCGCTGGCATGCCATGAGCGGCGCCTGCATCCTAGCGGGGGCCGCGCCGAGCCGCATACTCGCGCATGCCAACTTCTCCAACCGGTGGTTCGCGAGTCTCTGCCACCAAACGAACACGCATCGTTGGCTTGGGGGCGTCTGCCGGCGGGCTGAACCGCTGAAGACCTTTCTGTCCAACGTTCCCCGGGCCAGTGGCCTGGCCTACGTGATCGTGCAGCACATGGACCCGACGCGCAAGACCATGCTGGGCGAGCTGCTGCAACGAGCGACTGCCATGCCGGTGCTCGAAGCCACCGAGTTGCTGCAGGTCCAACCCGATTCGGTCTACGTGATCCCGCCCAACGCCGAGCTCACCGTGGCAGAGGGCTTGCTGCGCCTGGCCGCACCCTCGCAGCCGCGCGGCCTGCGGCTGCCCATCGACGTGTTGTTCGTTTCACTGGCCCGCGATCTGGGGGACCGGGCCATCGGTGTGGTGTTGTCGGGCATGGGGTCTGCCGGCACGCTGGGCCTGCAGGCGATCGCGCGTTGGTCGAACTGATCACGGTCGCTGAGGCGGGGCAAGCCTGTGAACCGCCCACGCTGCAGATGATCTCGAAAGACGGCACGGTGCACCTGGTGCAGGCGCACCTCAGTGCCGACCCCTCGGGGCTGCGCTTTCTGCTGGTGTTGGCGAAGGCAGCCCAACCGCGCTAGGTTGCCACCCGATCGGGAAGCAGGCGGGCGTATTCGTTCTTGACCACGGCGTAGCACTCGCAGGCCTGGCGCTCCAGACCCTCACGGTCGAGAACCGTGATGTGGCCTCGCGAATACCGGATCAAGCCGGCCTTTTGCAGCTTGAGTGCGCTCTCGGTCACACCTTCGCGGCGCACGCCCAGCATGGTGGCGATCAACTCCTGGGTCATGTGCAGTTCATTGCCATTCAGCCGGTCCAGGCTGATCAGCAGCCAACGGCACAGTTGTTGGTCCCGCAACCCCAGGCCCGCGCTTTGCACCACCGCCCGGTTCGGCGTGGTGTTGCCTCCCATGAACAGGGCGATGCCAACGATGCCCTCGTTGCCCACCACGGCGATCTCGGCCGAGGCGCCGTTCTCCAGGTTGTACAGCAGTGACACGATGGCCGTGGTGGGGAAATAGACATGGCTCAAGGTGCCACTCGACTCGTACAGCACGTTGCCAAACGGCAGCTCCACACGCTCCAATTCGGGCAACCAGCGCGCCAAGTCGTCACCCGGCAATGCGGCGAGCAAATGGTTCAGGCGGGCGTCGCTGGCAAGGGTCATGAAGGGTTCCGGATTGGAGCGAGGAAAGTCACGACTTTGTACGGCTGCACCATTGTGATCGGCGTCGATTTGCCGCCCCCTGTGACACGGGGGGGTTCATGTTCAGCTCGGTCTGGTGTACGCGGCGCGCTAGCTGCCCGTTCCCAGCTGCGAACAAGTTGGCGCCGGCCCCGCTTGAGTTGGGGGAGTCCTTCAAGTGAGGGGGCCAGCAACCGGGGGGCGGAGGGTGATCCTCGGCGATGATTCGGGTCCGCAGCCTTGCGCTGACAGCACGACCGAATTAAAGGGGGGATCATTCCTTGAACATCCTGGGACTCAGCGGCTTCGACAACGCCGTCACTTTCAAGCGCCGCCACTTCCCCGACCTTGAAAAGCGTGCCTATCGCATTGCCCAGGGTTTCGATTCGGCCGCCGTGCTCTTGCGCGACGGAGCGGTGCAGTTCGGCATCGCCGAAGAGCGCATCACACGTGAAAAGGCGACCGGCGAGTTCCCGGTGCAGTCGATCCAGGCCTGCCTGGCGCATTCAAGCCTCAAGGCTGGCGACATCGACGTCGTGGCCCATGCCTTCAACTACGCGCCGCACAAAGCCGGCATGCAGGAAGAGGCCTACTACCGCGAGCAATACAACGAGGTCTATGACCCGGTGCTGCAGGTGCAACGCCTCGAAGCGGCCTTCCCGGGCGTCGACTGGGCCAGCCGCTTCGTGGCCGTACCGCACCATCTGGCCCACGCGGCCAGCGCGTTCTACCAGAGCGGGTTCGATGAGTCGCTGGTGATGGTGAGCGACGGCATGGGCGAGACTGACAGCATGACGGTCTGGACTGCGGGCAAGGGCGCCGAGCTCAAGCTCATCGCGTCGGTGCCAGCCTTCCACTCGCTGGGCGTGCTGTACAGCGCGTTCACGCTGTACCTCGGCTTCGACTTCAACATGGACGAGTACAAGGTGATGGGCCTGGCGCCGTTCGGCGACAAGCGCAAGTACTTCAACCAGGTGATGGAGCTGGTGCGTTTGAAAGACGACGGCACCTATGCCATCTCGTTGTTCGCCCAGAACAAGACCTTGCTGGAGCGCGAAACGCATGCCGGCGTGATTCAAGCCCTGGTCGAAAAATTCGGCCCGGTGCGCACGCCCGAAGGCGAGATGAACCAGCACTACAAAGACCTCGCTGCCGCCGTGCAGGCCGTGTTGCAAACCGTGCAACTGCACGTGCTGCGCCACTTTGCCACCAGCACCGGCATCGAGCGCGTGTGCATGGCCGGTGGTGTGTCACTCAACTGCACGGCCAACGGCATCATCAAACGCAGCCGCTTGTTCAAAGACGTGTTCGTGCAGCCCGCTTCGGGTGACGATGGTGCGGCCCTCGGCGCAGCCTTGTACGTGCAACACACCCGCCAACCCGGCACGCATGCGCCGCGCATCGCTGCGCCGCTGTGGGGCCCGGAATACAGCCACGACGAGATCGAGACCGTGCTCAATGCGCGCACCGACATCAACGTGCAGCGCTTCGACAGCTTCGACGCCCTCACTGCCGCCACCGCCGAGCGCCTGGAGCGCGGCGAGATCCTCGGCTGGTTCCAGGGCCGCATGGAGTTCGGTCCACGTTCACTCGGTTGCCGCAGCATCATTGCCGACCCGCGGCCCGATGACATGCGCAACCGCGTCAACATGCTGATCAAGAAGCGCGAAGGGTTTCGCCCGTTTGCACCTGCGGTGGTTGCCGAACGTGCGACCGAGTACTTCGAGATCGATGCCGGTGACGAAGAGACCTTCGCGCACATGCTGTTCGTGCTGCCGGTGCGCCCCGCTTACCGCGACAAGCTGAACGCCATCACCCACATCGACGGCACCGCGCGTGTGCAAACCGTGACGCGTGAGACCAACCAGCGCTTCTACGACCTGCTCAAGGCCTTCGAGGTCAAGTCCGGCGTGCCGATGCTGCTGAACACCTCGTTCAACGTGCGCAGCCAGCCGATTGTGTGCACGCCCACGGAAGCGCTGGACACCTTCCTCTCGGCCGGCCTGTTTGCCCTGGTGATCGACAACTTCATCGTGACAGCGAAAAAATGACGCAACCCGATCTCGCCAGCCAGACGGCCTATTGGAAGCAACAGGTCGCGGCCGCCGCGCCTGCGTTTGAATGGCCGATCGACCGTGCGCGCATGCCTGCGCCGTCGTTCCTGCGCGAGACCGCGGTTCACGCCGTCGCCTCGCAGCGCTGGAGCGCGGTGCGTCAACTGGGCTCGGCCATGTCGGTCGAGCCTTTTACCTTGGTGCTGGCAGCCACTGCGCTGCTCGCCTACCGCTACAGCGGCCAAGACGATCTGTGGATCGGCAGCGCCGCCACCGCGCGCAGTGCCGATGGCAACGAGCGCGCCAACCTGGTGGGCCTGCGCATCAGCGTGCCGGCCGATGGCAGCGTGGCCGATTTCCTGGCCAACGTGCAACGTTCGGTCGCTGCCGCAGCTGAGCAGCGCGACTTGCCATTTGCCACCGTGGCCGCTGCAGCCGGTGCACCGCTGTTCCACACCCTGGTGTTGCCCGAAGGCGTGACGAGCCCCTTGTGGCAAGGCGCCCAGGCACCCAGCCCGCAACGCATGGGTGCGCATGCAGCCGACTGCGACTTCGTGCTCTCGGTCGCCGCACAAGGCGACGGCATCGAGTTGCGTGTGCAGTACGACCCCGACCTCTTCGAAGCCAGCACGGTCGAGCGCCTGCTGGGCCAGATCGACACCGTACTGGGTGCCATCACGACCGGCAGTGATCTGCGCTTGCTGGCCGTGCCGCTGGTCACCGAAGCTGAGCGTGCGCGCTTGGTCAGCGACTGGAACCGCACCGAGCGCGACTACGACCGCAACACCACTGTGCAGGCGCTGATCGAAGCGCAAGCCAAGAAGACCCCCGACGCACCGGCATTGGTCTTCGCCGACGACACCTTCAGCTACGCCGAGCTCGACGCCGCCGCCAACCGCTTGGCGCACTTGCTGATCGCCAAGGGCGTCGGCCCCGACGTGCCGGTGGGCGTGTGCATCGAGCGTTCGGCCACGATGGTGATTGCCGTGCTCGCCGTGCTGAAAGCCGGTGGCGCCTACATCCCGATGGATCCGAGCTACCCCGCGCAGCGCATTGCCTACATGGCGCAAGACTCGCACGTGCGCCTGGTGCTCGCCGACCGAGACATTGCCGGCGTGGGCGCCGAGGTGTTGCGCGTCGAATCGATACCTGAAGCCGACCAGCCGGCCACCAGCCCTGGCGAGCGCTCCAAGGCGGGCCATCTCGCCTACCTGATCTACACCTCGGGTTCGACCGGCAACCCCAAGGGGGTGATGGTCGAGCACCGCAACGTCGTCAACTTCTTCGCGGGCATGGACGACCGCCTCGGTACCGAGCCCGGCATCTGGCTGGCCGTGACCAGCCTGTCGTTCGACATTTCCGTGCTTGAACTGCTGTGGACGCTGAGCCATGGCTACCAAGTCGTGCTGTATGCCTCGCGCCCGGCACCGGTGCGCGGCGCCAAGGCCTCAACCGTGGACTTCGGCCTCTTCTACTTCGCCAGCGACGAAGGCGATTACGCCAAGGCCAAAGGCCGCGAGAAGTACAAGATGCTGCTCGACGGCGCCAAGTTCGCCGACGACAACGGCTTCCACGCGGTGTGGACACCCGAGCGCCACTTCCACATCTTCGGTGGCATGTACCCCAGCCCGTCGGTGACGGCCGGTGCGCTGGCCATGATCACCAAGAACGTGAAGATCCGCGCTGGCAGCGTGGTGCTGCCGCTGCACAACCCGGTGCGCGTGACCGAAGAATGGTCGCTGGTCGACAACCTGTCTGAAGGCCGTGTCGGCATCTCGTTTGCATCGGGCTGGCAGCCGCAAGACTTTGCGATCGCACCGCAGGCTTATGCCGACCGCCACAACCTGATGTTCGAAAGCATCGAGACCGTGCGCGCGCTGTGGCGCGGCGAAGAGCGCGTGATGCCTGGCGGGGACGGCAAGCCCGTGCACGTGCTCACGCGCCCGCGGCCGGTGCAGGCCGAGCTGCCGATCTTCGTCACGGCCGGTGGTTCGCCCGAGACCTTCCGCCGCGCCGGTGAAATCGGTGGTGGGGTGTTGACCCACTTGCTGGGCCAATCGGTCGAGCAGTTGTCTGAGCGCATCGCCATCTATCGCAAGGCCTGGCGCGATCACGGCCACAGCGGCGAGGGCCGTGTCGCCCTCATGCTGCACACCTTTGTGTCCGACGACCCCGCCTTCGTGCGCAAGACCGTGCACGAGCCGTTGAAGAACTACCTCAAGGGTGCTGTCGGCCTGTTTGCGCCGGTGGCAGCTGCCAAAGGGCTGGACGTCAACAACCTGTCGCCCAAGGACCTGGACGAGCTGGCCGAGTTCGCCTTCGAGCGCTACTTCGAAACCAGCGGGCTCTTCGGCACGCCCGAGACCTGCGCCCCGTTTGTGGCCAAGCTCAAGACGCTCGGCGTTGATGAACTGGCCTGCCTGATCGACTTCGGCATTCCGGTCGACACCGTGCTCGGCAACCTGCCTCACCTGGCCGCGCTGCGCCGTCTGTGCGGCGGTTTGCAAGCCGTCAACGACGAGCCCTTGTCGGTGGGCGACATGCTGAACAAGCACGCGGCGACGCACCTGCAATGCACCCCGTCGATGGCCAGCATGCTGGTGGGCGACTCGGTGCAAGCCGCATCGCTCGCTTCGCTCAAACGCATGATGGTCGGCGGCGAGGCGCTCTCCGAAGCGCTGGCCTCGGAACTGCGCGCCGCCATGCCGCAGGGCCGGCTGACCAACATGTACGGCCCGACCGAAACCACGGTGTGGTCGACCACGCACGATGTGGACGAGGCCGCGGGCGCCGTGCCCATCGGCAGCCCGATCGCCAACACCCAGGTCTATGTGCTCGACGCCGCACTCAACCCGGTGCCCACCGGTGTGGTCGGTGAGCTCTACATCGGTGGCGAAGGCGTGACCCGCGGCTACTTCGAGCGCCCTGAGCTCAACGCCGAGCGCTTCGTGGCCGACCCCTTCACCGGCGCACGCATGTACCGCACCGGCGACGTGGCGCGCTACCGCGCCAATGGCACGCTCGACTTCCTCGGCCGTGTCGACTTCCAGGTCAAGCTGCGTGGGTATCGCATCGAGCTGGGCGAGATCGAATCGGCCCTGCGCCGAGACGCCGCCGTGGCCGAAGCCGCGGTGATGGTCCAGGAAGACACGCCTGGCGACAAGCGCCTGGTGGCCTACATGGTGGCCCGCAACGGCCAATCCATCGACGTCGACGGCTTGCGTGCTCAGCTGCGTGCGCAGCTGGCCGAGTTCATGGTGCCGTCGGCCTTCATCGTGTTGCCCGAATTCCCGCGCACGCCCAACGGCAAGCTCGATCGCAACGCCTTGGCCACGGCAGCGTCAGCCCAGACCGAGGCGGTTGCTGAAGCCGACCAGGTAGTCAAAACAAGCGCCGCGGCGTATGGCAGCGCTTCCGGCGGGCCGGGCCTGGTTGAGCTGCAAACGCAGATCGCCACCATCTGGCGCGACGTGCTCAAGGTGCCCAAGGTCGGGCTGCGTGAAAACTTCTTCGACCTCGGTGGCCACTCGCTGCTGGTGGTGCACGTGCTGAACAAGGTGCGTGCCATCAGCAGCAAGGAAATTGCAGTGACCGACATGTTCCGCTTCCCGACGGTGGAGACGCTCGCTGGCCATCTGCATGGCGAACCGGAAGGCAGTGACGGGAAGCCGGGCCTCTCAAGCGCCCAGCAACGTGCGCAGCAGCGCCGCGAACGCATGCGCGGAGGCGCGCGCGGCGCCTGAGGAGCTCAGCTGCCTGCCGCTCAAGCGGCGGGCGGGCTACCAAAGGTGCTTGCCGTCGACCACCACAACGGGGGCAAGTGCGGCATCGAAGTCATCGAACAGCCGCGCGTTGACGCCGATGCGGCGGGTGCTGCCATCCCATTTGCCATCGGGCTCGAAGGCCGGGCTGTCACTGAACGTGGCGCAGCCGCAATGGGCGCAGAAGTGGTGCGCCACTTGTTTGGTCTGCCACCGATAGACCGCGTCATCGGCCGCGAGCACGGTCACATGGAACTGGGCGGGCTCGCAGTAGGCCAACAACGCGCCTCGTTTTGCGCAGAATGAACACGTGCAGCGAGTGAGTTGGGCCGGAATTTCGGCCTCGATGCGAAATGCCGTCTTTCCGCAGTGGCAACTTCCCTTGATGTTCATGTGCACTCCTTGCTTGCCGTGGTGGCGGTCATTTCTTCAGCTT
>JACMKW010000724.1 GCA_014379885.1 Rhizobacter sp. | reverse complement strand
GGGCGACACGGTGCCGGGGCCGATGCCGACATGAAGAAATCTCCGTTCGCCGCGCCCACCCATCCGTTCGCAGCGCCCACCCCTCCGTTCGGGCTGAGCCTGTCGAAGCCGCATGGTGCACGGCGCTCCCTTCGACAGGCTCAGGGCGAACGGATCTCTGGCTGAGGCGTGTCGCTAATCAGGAGGCCTTTAGTCCTGAGGTCCGTCGAAGGGTCAGGGCATAAGAGAACGAAATGGCCTTCACCTCACCAGTCACCCTCAAAGGCACGCACGCGACGCTGGAGCCGCTGAGCCTCGCGCACGAGGCCGAGGCCATCGCCGCCGTGAAAGACGGCGAGCTGTGGAAGCTCTGGTACACCGCCGTCCCGTCGCCCGAAGGCATGCGCCAAGGCATTGAAAAACGCCTGGGCCTGCAGCAACAGGGCTCGATGCTGCCGTTCGCAGTACGCGACGCCAGCGGCCGCATGGTGGGCATGACGACCTACATGCACATCGACGCCGCCAACCGCCGCGTCGAGATCGGCTCTACCTGGACGGCCCAAAGCGCGCAGCGCGGGCCGCTCAACACCGAATGCAAGCTGATGCTGCTGACGCATGCGTTCGAGACGCTTGATTGCATCGCCGTCGAGTTCCGCACGCATTTCATGAACCAGCAAAGCCGCCGCGCCATCGAACGACTGGGCGCCAAGCTCGACGGCATCTTGCGCAGCCACCAACTCACCCCCAGCGGCGCGCTGCGTGACACCTGTGTCTACAGCATCGTTGCCAGTGAATGGCCTGCCGTGAAAGCGCATCTGCGCTGGCAGATCGATAAACCGCGCTGAGTGCGACACCGCAACAAGCCGCACTGAGCGGCTTTTTCCATTGAGCATGACCATGGCCCAACGCAAAACACTCACCGTCGACGACATCTGGGCGCTGGACCGCGTCGGCGGCCTGGCGCTCTCGCCCGACGGCGCCCAGGCGGTGTGCTCGGTCACCCGCTACTCGATGGACGAGAACAAGGGCCACTCCGCCCTGTGGCTGCTCTCAACCTTCGGCGGCGAGCCGCGCCGGCTCACCCACTGCGGCGAAAAAGACGGCCACCCGGCGTGGTCGCCCACCGGCGAGCGCATCGCCTTCATTGCCCAGCGCGAGCAACAGGGCAAGAAAGACGACACGCCCCAGCTCTACGTGATCGCGCACGACGGCGGCGAAGCACAGCGCATCAGCAGCTTCGCGCACGGCATCGAGGCCTTCAAATGGTTCCCCGATGGCAAGCGCATCGCCTTCATCGCCTGGGTCTGGCCCGAACTCAGGGGAACAGCAGCGCAGAACAAGCGCTACAAGGAATTCAACACACGCAAGGAAACGGCCTACGTCACCAGCGAAACCCAGTACCGCTACTGGGACCACAACCTGCCCATGGGCCGTGTGCCCCATTTGCATGTGCTCGACGTGGCCACCGGCCGCATCCGTGACTTGTTCGAAGACAAAGGCCACGAGCTGACACGCTGCGATCCCGATTGCGACGCGTTTGACATCTCGCCCGATGGCCGCCACATCGTTTTTGCCCACGACCCGTACGAGCACAAGCAGATCGACAACTGCAAGGCCATCGCCGAGATCGGTGTGCGCAATGGCCAGGTCGTGACCCTGGTGCAAGACAAGGCCTGGAACTGCGAAGCGCCACGCTACAGCCCGGACGGCAAACGTATCGCCTTCGTTGCCGCCCACCAGGGCAAGCGCCACACGCAGCACCACCAGCTGGCCGTGCTGCAGCGCGGCGGCGAGCGCCACCAGGTGCTGAGCGCGCAATGGGACCACGAGGTGAACACCCCGCTGCGCTGGGCCGCTGACAACGAGGCGCTGTACTTCACTGCCGAAGACCAGGGCCAGCGCCACCTTTATCACTTCAGCCTGAAAGACGGCACCAGCCGCGAAGCCGTGATGGGCGGCTGGGTGCAGCAATTTGACGTGGCCGGCGACGTGATCGTCACCAGCGCCGATGCGATGGATCACCCGGTGCGTGTGCATGCCCACCGCCGCAGCGAGCCGGCGTTGCGGCTCGAATCGTTCAACGACGACAAGCTCAAGACCTTCCGACTCGGCAAGCACGAAGCGGTGCAAATCACCGGTGCGCTGGGCGAGCCGGTGCAGATGTGGCTCATCTACCCACCCGGTTTCGATGCGAAGAAGAAGTACCCGCTGATGCACGTGATCCACGGTGGCCCGCACGCTGCGGCCGGCGACACCTTCCACTACCGCTGGAACAACCATGTGTTCGCGGCGCAGGGTTATGTGATCGCCTGCGTCAACTACCACGGCTCCAGCGGCTTCGGCTACCAGTTCCTAGACAGCATCACCCACCGCTGGGGCGAGCTGGAGTTGCAAGACGTGGAAGCCGCCACCGACTGGTTGCTCAAGAAACCGTGGGTCGACAAGAAGCGCGTGTTCGCAACAGGCGGCAGCTACGGCGGCTACATGGTCGCGTGGATGAACGGCCATGTGGGTCCCGGGCGCTACCAGGCCTATGTGTGCCACGCCGGTTGTT
>JACMKW010000723.1 GCA_014379885.1 Rhizobacter sp. | reverse complement strand
TTGCGCACGCGTTGCGCGGCGGTGTTGACGGGTGACTTGGCCATGTTGACTCTCTCTCAATCCTTGTTCGCGACAGGCTTCACTTCTGTGCCGAAATAAAAGCCGACGAATGGGTCACTTCTTGACCAGGGCGCCTGACTTGCGCGGGCCCTTGCGGGTGCGAGCGTTCGTCTTGGTGCGTTGGCCGCGAACCGGCAGGCCGCGGCGATGGCGGAAGCCACGGTAACAACCGAGGTCCATCAGGCGCTTGATGTTGATCGACATCTCGCGCCGCAGATCGCCCTCGATGGTCATGCGACCAATTTCTTCACGGAGCTTTTCCAGATCCGCATCCGTCAAGTCCTTGATCTTGCGATCGAACGGAACGCCGCTGGCGGTGCAGAGCTTCTGCGCCGTGGAGCGGCCGATACCGTAAATCGAAGTCAGGCCGATCTCGGCGTGCTTGTGCGGCGGAATGTTGATACCAGCTATACGTGCCATGTTCTTCCTCTATTCGCTTAACTCGTCAACGCGTCGTCGAAGACTGCGGATCAGCCTTGGCGCTGCTTGTGACGCGGATCGGTACAGATCACACGCACCACGCCTTTGCGACGGATGACCTTGCAATTCCGGCACATCTTCTTCACCGATGCAGCAACTTTCATGCTTCTCTCCTAGCCTAAGTTTGTCCTAGGCCTTTTCAGACCGCTTCAATTCAAAACTTCCGAACTCACTTGGCGCGGAACACGATGCGTGCCCGCGTCAAGTCGTAAGGCGTCAACTCGACCGTCACCTTATCGCCGGGAAGAATGCGGATGTAGTGCATGCGCATCTTTCCGGAGATATGGCCGAGCACGATGTGCCCGTTCTCCAACTTCACCCGAAACGTGGCGTTGGGCAGATTTTCAAGAATCTCGCCCTGCATTTGAATGACGTCGTCTTTCGCCATGCCTGCCGTTTCGTTGTCTTTCGTTCGCTTTACCTGACCTAACCGGCCTTGAAACTTGCCTTCTTCAGCAGCGACTCGTACTGCTGGCTCATCACGTAAGACTGCACCTGAGCCCAGAAATCCATGGTCACCACAACGATGATCAGGAGCGAGGTACCACCGAAGTAGAACGGTACGTTGTACTTCAGCACTAAAAATTCGGGCAGCAGACACACCGCGGTGATGTACACGGCGCCGGCCAGTGTCAAACGCGAAAGGATGCGGTCAATGTGCCTGGCGGTTTGCTCACCCGGGCGAATGCCAGGGATGAACGCACCGCTCTTCTTCAAGTTGTCGGCGGTCTCGCGGCTGTTGAACACCAACGCGGTGTAGAAAAAACAGAAGAACACGATGGCCGCAGCGAACAGCATCACATAGATGGGCTGCCCCGGCGACAGCATGCCTGCCAGGTCTTTCAGCCAGCGCAGGCTGTCACCGGTAGCAAACCACCCCACCACGGTGGCCGGCAGCAAGATGATCGACGACGCGAAGATCGGCGGGATCACGCCCGACATGTTCAGCTTCAAAGGCAAGTGCGACGACTGCCCGCCGTAGACCTTGTTGCCCACTTGCCGCTTGGCGTAGTTCACCAGGATCTTGCGCTGGCCGCGTTCAACGAACACCACCACAAAAGTGACGCCAGCGACGAGCACCACAATGAACAAGGCCACCAGCACGCTCATGGCCCCGGTGCGCACCAGTTCCAGCAAACCGCCGATGGCGCTTGGCAGGCCTGCAGCAATACCCGCGAAGATCAGGATCGAGATGCCGTTGCCCAAACCACGCTCGGTGATCTGTTCACCCAGCCACATCAGGAACATGGTGCCGGCCACGAGGCTGAACACTGCGGTCATGCGGAAGCCGAAGCCCGGGGTAATCACCAGGCCTGGCGAGCCCTCCAACGCGAGCGCAATGCCCAGCGCCTGGAACAACGCCAAACCCAGCGTCCCGTAACGGGTGTACTGCGTGATCTTGCGGCGACCCGACTCGCCTTCCTTCTTCAATGCTTCAAGCGTAGGAACGACGTAGGTCATCAACTGCATGATGATCGACGCGGAGATGTACGGCATGATGCCCAGCGCGAACACGGTGAAGCGCGACAAGGCACCACCCGAGAACACATTCAGCAGGCTGAGAATGCCGCCTTCCTGGCCCTTGAACATCAGTTGCAGCTGGGCAGGGTCGATCCCGGGCACTGGAATGTGCGCACCGATGCGATACACGAGCAAGGCGAGCAACAAGAAGACAAGCCGGCGACGGAGGTCACCGAACTTGCCGCTCTTGGCCAGCTGATTCGCGTTGGTTGCCACTGAAGCTTGTTCCGTTGTCTAGAAGTTAGGCGACCGAGCCGCCCGCGGCTTCAATGGCGGCCTTGGCAGCTGCCGTGGCGCCAACACCCTTGAGCACAACCTTCTTGGTCAGCTCGCCGGTCTTGATGACCTTCACCACCTTGGCGAGCTGGCCCACCAGGCCGGCTTGCTTCAGCGTCAGCATGTCGACCTCGTCAGCACCCAGAACTTCCAGGTCACCCAAGGTGATCTCGG
>JACMKW010000722.1 GCA_014379885.1 Rhizobacter sp. | reverse complement strand
GGAGCGGGGGCCTGCGGGTTTCTTCAGTTTCAGCGTGGCCATGATGGTGTCTCGGTTACGCCCTTGGGTAAGGGCGCAATTGGAACACGCACCCCGAGAAAACTCAGCCGCGCGGGTGATGTTGTGCGTGCAGCGACTTCAGCCGCTCACGCGCCACGTGGGTGTAGATGGTGGTGGTGGAGATGTCTGAATGGCCGAGCAGCATCTGCACCGCACGCAGGTCGGCGCCGTGATTGAGCAAGTGCGTGGCAAAGGCGTGGCGCAGCGTGTGCGGTGACAGGGGTGCGGTCACACCGCCCTGCAGCGCGTGCTTCTTGATGATCTGCCAAAACATCTGGCGCGTCATGGGCCCGCCACGGCCGGTGACGAAGAGTGCGTCGCTGGCCTGGCCCTTGAGGATGGCGCCCCGCGCCTCGGCCAGGTACTGCGTGAGCCAGGCGTGGGCTTCCTCGCCGAAGGGCACCAGGCGCTCCTTGGCACCCTTGCCGGTGACGCGCAGCACACCTTCTTGCAAGCTCAGATGCACGCTTTTGAGCGTGACCAACTCGCTCACGCGCAGGCCGCTGGCATACATCACCTCCAGCATGGCGCGGTCGCGCAGGCCCAGCGGGCTGGCGGTGTCGGGTGCGCCGAGCAGGGTCTCGACCTGGGCCTCGCTCAGCAGCTTGATGCTGCGAGGTTGCTGCTTGGCGCTCAGCAGCCTCAGGGTGGGGTCAGCCTGCAGCAGATGCTCGCGCAAGGCCCAGCGGAAGTAACGCTTGAACACGGTGAGCCGACGGTTCGCGCTCGTGCTCTTGGTGCCGGCATGGCGGGCGACGGCGTAGGAACGCAGGTCGCTCTCCAGCGTCTGGTCGAGCGACTTGCCAGTGTTTTCAAAGAGCCATCGCGCAAAGAGCGACAGGTCGCGCCGGTAGGCGGCCAGCGTGTTGGCCGAGAGCCCGTCTTCGATCCACAACGCGTCGATGAAGCGGTCGATGGACTGCTGGCTGGTGGTCAGGTCGGGCTCGGCCATCTATCCATGATCGCACTTGACGCCTCACGCATCTACGCCAGCGCAACCTTGTCGGTTGGCGGCGCACGGAGCGGGGCTTCGATACCTCAGCCTGAGCGGGGGGAGAGTGTCTGAAGACTGTTCTGCCGCCGGAACTACTCAGGCAAGCGCAGCGAAGCCTCCATCAAGCAACACCCGCGGATCCGGCTTTGCTGGTCCGCCATGTGGGCCTTGCAGGCCGCGCCGGGCGAGGACGCCCGGCCCTTCACCAGGCACATCTCGTCCTCAGGACGAGATGTGTCCGGGCTCAGCCCCCTGGGGGCAGGAGCGCACAGCGACTGAGGGGCCAACATCAATCCAGTTGCAGCTTTTGCTGCGCGACGACCTTCTTGTAGACCTCGAATTCGGCCTTGATCTGCTCGGCGAATTGCTCGGGCGTGTTGGCCACGATCAGCGAACCCGTGTCTTCAATGCGCTTCTTCACGGCTGGGTCTTCGAGTGTTTTCTTCACCGCACTGTGGATCTTGTCGACCACCTCTTTGGGCAGGCCCTTGGGGCCGAGGATGCCGTAGTAGGCCATGCGGTTGACCGGCTCCAGGCCCATTTCCTTGAAGGTAGGCACATTGGGCAGCGCGGCCAGGCGGTTGGGGGCCGCCACCACGATGGCGATCAGGCGGCCGTCTTTGATGAAGGGCAGGGCCGAAGGCAGGTTGTCGAACAGCATGGGCACCTGCCCAGCCACCGTGTCATTAAGGGCGGGGCCAGAGCCGCGGTATGGAATGTGGGTGACGAAGGTGCCCGAGAGGTTCTTGAACAGCTCCATCTGCAGGTGGGCGATGGTGCCGGTGCCTGAGCTGCCGAATGAGTACTTGCCGGGGTTCTTTTTCAGCTCGGCAATGAAGCCCTTGAAGTCGCGCGCCGGGAAGCTCGGGTGCACCGCGATCAGGTTGGGCGTGGCGGCGATGTTGATGATGGGGGTGAAGTCCGTCAGCGTGTTGTACG
>JACMKW010000721.1 GCA_014379885.1 Rhizobacter sp. | reverse complement strand
CGCCACCATGTCGGGGCGCAGCTCCACGCCGGTCACCTGCGCATTCACGCCCATGCTGTGGCGCAGCCAATCATGGATGGCAAAGGTGAGGTAGCCCTTGCCGGAGCCGAAGTCGATCACGTTGAGTTGCTTCGCCTTCTCTTTCACATCAGCCAGCGGCGACGAAGCGAGTGCATGCGCAAACACCTCAATGAACTTGTTGATCTGCTTCCACTTGCGCGACATGGCCGGGATCAGCTGGTGCTGCGCCGTGGTCACACCCAGCTCGGTGAGGAAGGGGCGCGTCAGCTCGAGCCAGCGTTGTTTCTCGCGGTCGTGCGCCGTGGGCGCGTCGGCAGCGTGGCTTGCGGCAGCCACATGCAGCGTGCACTGGCCCTTCTTGCTGATCGACAGCTGCCACTCTTCACTCTGCGTGTGCAGGTGCGCGTTGCGAAAGGTCGAGCCCAGCAACTCACGCAACAGCGCCACACCCTCGTGCAACCCGTGGTTCTTGGTGATGTCACGCGTCTTGTGGGTGTAGACCAGCGACAGCGCCGCCTCGCCACGCAGCAGCACCAGGCGAGCGGTGAGCCGCAGCAGATCGTCGCTCGCACGTTGCGGCTTGGCGAGCACCAGCTTGACGAAGCTGCTGTCGTGCAAGGCATCGGCAAAGTGCGCGAGGAAGCGCTCAACAGCGGGGTCGGTGGGAAGGTTCATGGGCGGGGGCAACAGGGTCGCGGGATTGTCGTCCAGGGCCGAAGCATCGTGTCCCGCAGGCGACCGATGGGACGGGTACTAGCCCTGATGAAACGTTTCATGCCCAAGCCTACGATCGACCAACACACGCTTATCGGAGAACCCATGGCCCGCATTCCGTATTTCGACATGGCGACCGCGCCTGAGTCTTACCAAGCGCTGCTGAAGTCGCGCAACCCGCTCAACCTCTACCGCATGCTGCCGCACGCCGGGCCTGCCGCCGCCGCTGGTTTTCTGGCCATGGGCTCGGCGCTGCTGCGCGACAACGAGCTTGATTCGCAACTGCGCGAGATCGCCATCCTGCGCGTGGGCATCTTGAGCAAGGCGGGTTACGAGGTCTACCAGCACAAGCGCGTGGCCAAACAAGTGGGCATGAGCGAGGCCACCGTTGCGGCGCTCGAAGTCGGCGCCGACACCTCGGTGCTCACGGCTGATGAAAAGCTGGTGCTCGAATTCACCGATGTGGTGTTCCGCGACGTGAAGGCGCCGGATGCCTTGTTCAACCGGGTGGCTGAGCGCTTTGGCCACCGCCAGACGGCGGAGCTGGTGTTGACGATTGGGTTTTACATGCTGGTGAGTCGGTTTCTTGAGAACTTCGAGGTGGATATCGAGCCGGCGGGAACGTTCAAGTGACGCGCACAGCGTGTCATCCCGGCGAAGGCCGGGATCCATGTCGCCCAGCCGACCCATTCAGCCATGCGCACTGTGGATCCCGGAGTTCGCCGGGATGACAACGCGATCAAGGAGCACCCCATGAACCTAGCCCCCAACGAACTCGACCCCAGCCGCCAGCTGCACCCCGAAACCCTCGGCCAAGTCCCTGGCCGTGGCCGCCTGCAAGGCCGCCGCGTGCTGGTCATCGGCGCCGGCCAGCGTGTCATCCCCGAAGACAACCCGCCCATCGGCAACGGCCGCGCGATCTCGGTGCTGTTTGCGCGTGAGGGTGCGAGCGTCGTGTGTGTCGACATCAACGCCGAAGCCGTGCAAGCCACCGTCGACCAGGTGACGAAAGAAGGCGGCAAGGCCTTCGCCGAAGTGGCTGACGTGAGCGACGTGTCGCTCATCGCACCGCTGGTGCAACGCGCCGCCCAACAACTCGGTGGCCTCGACGGCCTGGTGCTCAACGTGGGCATCTCGCACGGCCTGCCCTTGTCCAAGATCACCCCCGCCACCTGGGACAAGGAATACGCCGTCAACCTGCGCAGCCACCTGTTCTTCTCGCAGGCCGCGCTTGAAGTGATGGAGCCAGGTGGCTCGATCGTGTTGATGTCGTCGCTGGCCAGCCTGCGCGCTGCCAGCCGCAACCCCGCGTATGAGTCGTCGAAGGCCGCGCAAGTGGCACTGGCCCGCTCAATCGCGGTGGCTGGCGAATCCAAAGGCATCCGCGGCAACGCCGTGCTGCCCGGCCTGATGGACACACCCATGGGCCGCGACGCCTCACGCCGCCGCCCGGGCCGTGCGGCGGCCGTGCCCTTCGGCCGCCAGGGCACGGGTTGGGAGGTCGCCTACGCCACGCTCTACCTCATCTCGCACGAATCGAGCTACGTCAACGGCCACGCCCTGCTGATCGACGGGGGCTTGAGCATTGGTGTCGTGCGCTCGACGGCCTGAGGTTCAGAATCGGCGGTCCACCTGGCGGAGACACGCATGAAAACGATGAAAGCAGCCGTTCAAGCCGGTGCCGAGGGCGTGCGCATCCAGGGGGTCGGCGTGCCGCAACCCGGTGTCGACGAGGTGCTGGTGCGCGTGCGCGCCTGCGGTCTGAACCGAGCCGACGTGGGCATGGCAGCCGGTCACGCACATGGCAGCCAGGGCGGCCCCGGCACCTTGCTCGGCATGGAGTGGGCCGGCGAGGTGGCCGACTTCGGCGCGGGCGTACAAGGCCTGAACCGCGGTGACCGCGTGATGGGCTCGGGCCGCGCCGCGTTTGCCGAGTACGCCGTGGCCGACAAGGGCCGTGTGATGCTGTTGCCGTCGGCCGACATGAGCTTCGAGCAGGCCGCCACCTTGCCGGTGGCGCTGCAGACCATGCACGACGCGCTGGTCACCAACGGCCGGCTGCAACCAGGTGACGCGGTGCTGATCCAGGGAGCCTCGTCGGGTGTGGGCCTGATGGGCTTGCAGATCGCGAAACTGATGGGCGCAGGCCTTGTGATCGGCACCTCAACCACACCCGCACGCCGCGAGCGCCTGAAAGAATTCGGCGCGCACCTCTCGCTCGACAGCAGCGACCCCACCTGGCCACAACTCGCACTCGACGCCACCGGCAGCAAAGGCGTGAACCTCATCGTCGATCAGCTC
This sequence comes from Rhizobacter sp., assembly GCA_014379885.1. Next base: position 353 of record JACMKW010000721.1, on the reverse strand, counting down.
TCGGGTGCGCAAGCCACTCAAAACATGCGCGCCTGCGCCGTGCTGGCGCGCATCGTCAACGTCGGCCGCCTGGCCGGCACACGCGCCGAGTTTGATTTCGACCTGCACGCACTCAAGCGCATCCAGTACATCGGCGTCACCTTTCGCACCCGCAACGTGGAAGAGGTGCGCGAGATCAACCGCCGCATGCGCGCCGACCTGGGGGAGGCCATTGCCGCGGGCCAGCTCGCACTGCCGATCGACCGAACCTTCCCGTTTGAAGAGGCCTCACAGGCACTCGCCCACATGGCCCACAACGCACACTTCGGCAAGGTCGTGCTGACTTTGCCCTGATGCCCAACCTCGCCCACCCT
>JACMKW010000720.1 GCA_014379885.1 Rhizobacter sp. | reverse complement strand
GGCGAGGCGGGCACCCCACAGCGGGCCACCGCGCAGTAGCGCGGGCAGCAGGCCGTGCATGTCCCACAGGTAGAAAAGCTCCAGCGCATGCGCAGCACCCAGCAGCGGGTTGCCGCAATCGAAGCGGTAGAACCAGGTGGGGTGCTGCATTGCATGGCGCTCGGCGAAGTGCGTGGTGGGCATGCCAAAACTCATGTGCGTGCCGAGCTGGCGCTTGCCTTCCTTGGTGTCGGGGTAAGCGGCCAGCACACGCGTGGCATGCGCCTCGCCGAACTGCTTGTGCAGCAAGCCTGTCATGGCCTCACGCGACAGGAACAGTTCGGCCACACCACGCCACATCTCGAAGAAGCGAATCTCGTCGCGGTTGAACCCGACCAGCAAGGGGATGGGCGGTGTGGGTGCAGCGCGGGCGGCTTCGAGTGAAGCCGGTAACAGCGTGCCGTCGTACCAAGGCGCCGCGGGAATGGTCTCGGGCACCTGCTTGTGCACCTGGGCCTGGGCAGCCAGCAGCACATCGGCCGGCACGGCCTGCAAGGCTTCGAGCGTGCGCACGCCCAGCACATCAAGGTAGCCACGAGCCACTTTCAGGCTCATCTCGCGGTCGTGGATCAGGCTGAGCGCACCGCTTTGCATGATGGCGCCACGAAACAGCGGCTGCGCCTCGGGTGCGTGCATCAGCAGCGACACCGACATCGAGCCCGCCGATTCGCCGGCGAGGGTCACACGCTCGGGGTCGCCCCCAAAAGCAGCGATGTTGTCGCGCACCCAGCGCAACGCGGCCACCTGGTCGCGCAGGCCGAGGTTGCTGACCACACGCTCGTCGCCCAGCGCTTCGCCGAAGTTCACGAAACCCAGCACGCCGAGCCGGTAGTTGATGGCCACGACGACGATGTCGCCCTGCGCTGCCAGGTGCGCGCCGGTGTAGACGCGGGCGCTGCCCAGAATGAAGGCGCCGCCATGGATCCACACCATCACCGGGCGCTTGGCGCCATCAGCCGCAGGGCTCCAGATGTTGAGCGTGAGGCAGTCTTCGTCGAGCCGCGGGCCCAGCGACTTCATGTTGCCCATCACCTTTTGCGGGCAAGCGGCGCCATAGCTGGTGGCTGCGCGCACGCCTTGCCATGCCGGCACCGCCTGCGGCGCGGTAAAGCGCTGCGTGCCCACCGGCGGCTGGGCATAGGGCACGCCGAGCCAGGCGCAGACGGCGCCGTCGCGTGTGCCTTGCAGGTCACCGAGGGGGGTATGAGCGATGGGGGCGATGGGTTGGTCGGCCCGCATTCAATTGCCCCCGAGTTGGATGTGTTGGCCGTGGACCGCCACGCCAGCGGGGGTGGCGAGAAAGGCGATCGCTTGCGCTGCGGCCTCCACCGTGACCCAGGCGCTGCGATCGGCATCGGGCATGGACGCTCTGTTGGCGGGTGTGTCCATCGTGGTGGGCGCCACGCTGTTGACGTGGATGCCATCGGCGCGCAGCTCGTGCGAGAGCGATTCGACCAGCCGCTGCAACGCACTCTTGGCCGCGCAGTAGGCGCCCTTCAGGGCCTGGCCCTCGCGCGCCGCATTGGCCGACACGGCCACGATGTGCCCACCCCCCTGGCGTTTCATCAGCGGCACCACCGCTTGCGCCACGTTGACGAACGACCAGGCGTTGAGGTTCATCATGCGGTCCCACGACTCGCGGGTGATCTGGTGCACGCCCTCGCCCATCTCGAAACCACCCGCCACGTGCACCACCGCGTCAACGCGGCCGTAAGCCTGCTCGGCCTGGGCAATGGCCGCGGCGATGCTTGGGGCGGAGGTCACATCGGCCTGCAGCATCAGGGCATCGGGCTCCACCCCGAACACGGTTTGCAGGTGGTTCACGTCACGGTCGAGCAAGACCAGGCGGTGACCGGCTACCAAGAAGTGGCGCACCACGGCCTGGCCCAACGCGCCTGCGGCCCCGGTGATGGCGATGACGAAGGGAGTGGCAAGAATGCTCATGGTCGTTCGATCCGCTGAAACAGCCATTGTCGATGTGTTCACAATCAGGGTTTTCAACCCCTCGCGAGGTCACCATGAAAAGAGAAGTTGTTGTAGTCAGCGGCGCGCGTACCGCCATCGGCACCTTTGGCGGTGCGCTGAAAGACGTGCCTCCCACCCAGCTCGGCGCCATCGCCACGCGCGAGGCGCTGGCCCGCGCCAAGGTCGACGGCAAGGACGTGGGCCATGTGGTCTTCGGCCACGTGATCAACACCGAGCCGCGCGACATGTACCTGGCCCGCGTGGCTGCCGTGGACGGCGGTGTGTCGCAAGAAACGCCTGCCCTCACCGTGAACCGGCTGTGCGGATCAGGCTTGCAGGCGGTGATCAGCGCCGCGCAGTGCATCTTGCTCGGTGACGCCGAGATCGCACTCGCCGGTGGCGCCGAATGCATGAGCCGCGGCGCGTACTCGCTGCCGCAAGCCCGCTGGGGCGCGCGCATGGGCAACGCCACCATGGTCGACATGATGCTGGGCGCCCTGCACGACCCGTTTCACAACGTTCACATGGGCATCACCGCCGAGAACGTGGCCGCCAAGTGGGACATCAGCCGCGCGCAACAAGACGAAGCGGCGCTCGAGAGCCACCGCCGCGCGCAGCGGGCCAACGAATCCGGCTACATCAATGAGCAGATCGTG
>JACMKW010000719.1 GCA_014379885.1 Rhizobacter sp. | reverse complement strand
TGAACCAGGTGGGCTACAGCATCAAGCCGGAATGGTTTGCGCCGCACCTGAACTTCCGTTTCCCACGCTTGGGCGATTTCACCGCGATGGGCGCCGAGCTGGAGTTCCGCCTCGCGCTGGAACCTTGGCATGTGATGGGGGAAGAGGGCGGCGCGGGAGGTTCCGTGCGCTTTGTCGATTCATCGGTCGAGCGTCTGCAGGTCAAGGCCACGGGCCTGGTCAGTGATCGCCATGTGCTCACCTGCAACGGCCGTGTGGTGCCACTGCAATCCACCGGCAAGGTGGGCGAGTTCGTGGCCGCCGTGCGTTACAAGGCCTGGGCACCACCTTCGGCGCTGCACCCGAGCATTCCTTCGCATGCGCCACTCACTTTCGACCTGGTCGACACCTGGATGAGCCGTTCCATGGGCGGCTGCCAGTACCACGTGGCCCACCCGGGGGGCCGCAACTACGACACCGCACCGGTCAACGCCTACGAGGCCGAAGCCCGCCGTCTGGCGCGCTTCTTCCGCGTGGGCCACACACCGGGGGCGATGAAGGTGCCGAGGGAAGAGCGCAACCCGAACTTCCCGTTCACGCTCGACCTGCGGCGCGCGGTGCAGGCTTAAGGTTCAGCGCGGGCGGAACATGCGAAACAGCTGTTCCGGCCCGATGCTGAAGTAGTCGGCCGGGCCACCGCCTCGCAGAATGGGTTGAGCGGCAGCGGTGTCGTACACACCTTGCTTCAGCAATGACTTCGCGATGTGCACGGCGACCACTTCGCCCAGGGTCAGCCAGCTGTCGACCGGTGTGCCGTCAGCGCCTTGCAGCTGAATGATCTGCGTCACCCGGCACTCGAACGACACCGGGCTTTCAGCCACACGTGGCACCGAGATCACACGCGAGGCCGCTGGCGTCAGCCCGGCCAGCTCGAACTCGTTCACTTCGGGCGGCACCGAGGCGCAGCTTGCGTTCATCGCCTCGGCCAGCGGCCGGGTGGCGAGGTTCCATGCGAACTCGCCGGTCTGCTGGGCGTTGCGCACGGTGTCTTTGTAGCCAATGCTCGAAAAGCCGATCAGGGGTGGCGTGTAGTTGAAGGCATTGAAGAAGCTGTAGGGCGCCAGGTTCAGCGCACCTTGTGCATCGTGCGACGAGATCCAGCCAATGGGCCGCGGCCCGACGATGGCGTTGAAGGGGTCGTGGGGCAGGCCATGCCCGAGGCGTGGTTCGTAGAAGTGGATGTCGTCGGTCATGGGCTTGGGCGTGGGGTGCTCGGTGAGGGCACTGTACGCGTGGCAGACTCCCGGCATGTCCACTTCCGCGCTGCGTGTGCTGTCTGTCATCCCGCCGATGACGCAGCTCAACACGCCATACCCGTCTACCGCCTACCTGACCGGCTTTCTGCGTTCCCGCGGCGTTGATGCTGTGCAGGAAGACCTGGCGCTGGCGCTGGTGTTGAAGCTCTTGTCTGCGCAGGGCTTGCAGCAGGTGCGCGAACACATCGAAGCTCAGCCGCTGGCTTCGCGCACTCCGCTGGTCGGTGCATTTGTGGACCAGTTCGATCGCTATTGCGCCACCATCAACCCGACGATTGCCTTCTTGCAAGGCCGTGACCCGACGCTCGGGCACCGCATTGCCGGGCGCGGCTTTCTGCCCGAAGGCCCGCGCTTTGTTTCGCTCGACGTGTACATCGATGAAGACGGCGGCGACCCGCTCGCCTGGGCCTTCGGTGCGCTGGGCATGCAAGACCGCGCACGCCACCTCGCCACCTTGTATCTCAATGATCTGGCCGACGTGCTGCGCGATGCCATCGACCCGCGTTTCGAGTTCGTGCGCTATGCCGAATCACTCGCGCAGAGCCAGCCCACCTTTGATCCGCTGGCGCAGGCGCTGGCTGAACCGCTCAATCTTGTCGACCGCACCCTGGTCGAGCTGACCCTGGATGCGATGAAGAAGCATCAACCGAGTGTGTTGCTGGTGTCGGTGCCGTTCCCCGGCTCGGTGTATGCGGCCTTTCGCATTGCGCAGGCGGTGAAGTTGCACGACCCGGCCATCAAGACCGTGCTTGGCGGGGGCTTCGTCAACACCGAACTGCGCGAACTCACCGAGCCGCGGGTGTTCGACTTCTTCGACTACATCACGCTCGATGCCGGCGAGCGGCCCTTGCTGGCTTTGCTCGATCACCTGCAAGGCAAGCGCTCGCAGCAACGCCTGGTGCGCACCTTTGTGCGTGATGCTGGCGCAGTGCGCTACGTCAACATGGCCGAACAAGACATCGCCTTCGCCGAGGTCGGCACGCCCACCTGGGACGGGCTGCCGCTCGACAGCTACCTCTCGCTGCTCGACATGCTCAACCCCATGCATCGGCTGTGGTCAGACGGGCGCTGGAACAAGCTCACCGTGGCCCACGGTTGCTACTGGAAGAAGTGCAGTTTCTGCGACGTGAGCCTCGATTACATCTCGCGTTACGAAGGTGCGTCGGCCGAGACGCTGGTCGATCGCATCGAGGCCATCGTCAAGGAAACGGGGCAGACCGGTTTTCACTTCGTCGACGAAGCCGCACCCCCTAAGGCGCTGAAAACGCTGTCGGCCGAGCTGATCAAGCGCCAGCTCTCAGTCTCGTGGTGGGGCAACATCCGCTTCGAAAAATCGTTCACCCCCGAGCTGTGCCAGCAAATGGCCGACAGCGGCTGTATCGCCATTTCGGGTGGGCTGGAGGTGGCTTCCGACCGCTTGTTGAACTTGATGAAGAAGGGCGTGTCGGTCGAGCAGGTGGCGCGGGTCACCAAGGCCTTCAGCGACGCCGGTATCTTGGTGCACGCGTATCTGATGTACGGCTTTCCCACGCAAACGGTGCAAGACACGGTGGACGCGCTCGAATACGTGCGCCAGTTGTTCGAACAAGGTTGCATCCAGTCGGGCTTCTTTCACCGCTTCGCCTGCACGGTGCACTCGCCCGTGGGCAAGCATCCCGAGGAGTACGGCGTCACGCTGCAGCCGCTCCCACCAGTGTCGTTTGCCAAGAACGACATCGCCTTCTTCGACCCCACCGGCACCGACCACGATGCACTCGGCGTGGGGCTTAAGAAGGCGCTCTACAACTTCATGCACGGCATCGGGCTCGAACAAGACATACGCAGCTGGTTCGACTTTCCCGTGCCCAAAACCAAGGTACCGCGGCACCACATCGCCAAGGCCTTGTCGACGCTGCAGAGCGCCTAGCAAGCCCGGGCTCGGGTATTGCTTCCGCATGTGGGTGCGGTTTGTTGGGGAGCTTGGGGCTCCGATCCGCGAGAATCAGGCAGTGACTCCTTGCATCTCCCCCGTTCCATGCTGAGAAAGCTGCTCTCCGGCTACGCCGCCCTGGAAGACCGCTACGACGAGTTGCTCGCGGCGCCGGGCGAGCCACGCCCGCACTGGGACGCCTTCTTGCGCTCACTGGCCGAGCGCGAAGGCCCGGGCGTCAGCGACAGCCTGTCGCTGATGGAGCGGCAGATCCGCGAAAACGGCATCACCTACAACGTGTACGCCGACCCCAAGGGCGCTGACCGCCCGTGGGAAGTTGACCCGCTGCCGCTGTTGCTCTCGGCCAATGAATGGGAAGAGATCGAAGCCGGCATCGCCCAACGTGCCGAGTTGCTGAACCGCGTGCTGGCCGACATCTACGGCGAGCAGACGCTGCTGCGCAGTGGCGCCATCCCGCCCTCGGTGATCTTTGGCCACAGCGGGTTCCTGCACCAGGTGCAAGGCATTCGCCCGCCCAGTGGCGTGCACCTCTTCAACTACGCCGCCGACCTGGCCCGTTCGCCCGACGGCCGCTGGTGGGTGGTGAACGACCGAACCCAGGCCCCTTCGGGCGCGGGCTATGCGTTGGAAAACCGGCTGGTGGTGTCGCGTGTGTTCCCGCAGCTGTTTCGTGATTTGCACGTGCAGCACTTGGCTTCGTTCTTCTCCAACCTGCGCGAATCGCTGTTGCGCTGGGCGCCCAAGGGCGATGGCCCGCCGCTGATCGCGCTGCTCACGCCAGGCCCGTACAACGAAACCTATTTCGAGCACGCGCTGCTGGCGCGTTACCTCGGTTTTGCACTCGTCGAAGGCAGTGACCTGACGGTGCGCGACGGCCGGGTGTGGATGAAAACGGTCGAAGGCCTCAAGCGCGTGCACGCCATCCTGCGCCGGCAAGACGACGACTATTGCGACCCACTGGAGCTGCGCTCCAACTCCGCGCTCGGCGTGGCTGGCCTCACCGACTGCGCACGCCGTGGCACGGTGATGCTGGCCAATGCCTTGGGCTCGGGCGTGCTGGAGTCAGGCGCGTTGTTGGGTTATCTGCCCAAGCTCAGCCAGCAGTTGCTGGGCGAAAAACTGTTGCTCCCTTCGGTGGCCACCTGGTGGTTGGGTGAACCGGCTGCATTCCAAGACGCTTGGAAGCGGCTCGACAAAATCATCATCAAGCCACTCGACCGCTCAGCGCGTGAGCCGGCCGTGTTCGGCGCCGACCTGTCGGCTGACGAACGCGTGCTCCTCAAGGCACGTGTGGCCTCGCGTCCGCAGCGCTACGTGGCGCAAGAGTGGGTGCATGTGTCGCAGGCGCCAGTGCTCGAACGCGGCCCCGATCTGCGGGGCGACCACTTGAGCGCACGCACGGTGGGCTTGCGTGTGTTCGCCGTGGCCACGCCCAATGGCTACCGCGTGATGCCCGGCGGCCTCACCCGTGTGGCGGGTGATGGTGATTCGCGAGTGATCGCCATGCAGCGCGGCGGTGGCTCCAAAGACACCTGGGTGCTGTCAGACGGGCCGGTGAATGCGTCGTTCTCGCTGCTCTCCAGCACCGTCAAGGCCGACGACCTCGTCACCTCGCGCGGCAACGTGCCTTCGCGTGCAGCCGAAAACCTGTTCTGGTTCGGCCGCTACGGCGAGCGCTGCGAGTTTTCGGCGCGGCTCTTGCGCGTGGCCATTGCTGCGGTGCTGGGGCATGGCGATGCCAATGCCGAAATCTTGTCCGACGGTCTGGTGCCGGTGCTGGCGCTGGCTGAGCGCCTGTCACTGATCGAATCGAGCGACAACCCCGGCACCGAGCTGTTGCGTGCTGCCACCCACCCCGAAGAAGGCCTGAGCCAGCGGCTGCGCCAGCTTTCGCGTGTGGCGTTCAACCTGCGCGACCGCATGTCGGCCGACAACTGGCGCACGCTCAACCGCCTGATCGGTGACCCGGTGTTCCAGCGCGGCAGTTCGCTGCCACTGGCCCTGGGCTGGCTCGACCGTGCGGTGACCACCATGATGACGCTCTCGGGCTATGTGCTCGACGGCATGACGCGTGGCACTGGGTGGCGCTTCCTGTCGATCGGGCGGCGCATCGAGCGGTTGTCCAACCTGTGCATCGCCTTGCAGGTGGCCACCCAAGAGGGCCGCGCGGGCGGGCTTGAGTGGTTGCTGGAGCTGGCTGATTCCACCGTCACCTACCGATCGCGCTACCTGGTGGCGCCCGAGTGGCTGCCGGTGCTTGACTTGCTGCTGCGCGACGACACCAATCCACGTTCGGTGGCGTTCCAGGTCAAGGGCCTGGTGGAATACATAGACAAACTGGAGCGTGCGCACGGCCGCTTTGCCGGGGCCGTGCTGGCACCGGTGCAAGCGGCGCTGCTGTCGTTGAAGGCCGATGACCTGCACCCCGAGAGCGAAGTGCTGGCCGATCTGCTGGAGCATCTGCAGCGCGCGGCGCACACGGTGTCCGATGAGCTCACGCTGAAGTTCTTCTCGCACGCCGACTCACGCAGTGTGTTGTCTTTGGTGGCGTGATGCACAAGCGAAGCGAAGTGCCACATCAAGCAACTCGGCGAGCACGGGTTTCCCGAGCTCAGACGAGGCGCCCCCTCGGGGGGCAGGAGCGAAGCGACGTGGGGGCACCATGACCACCGGCGACCGCTACACCGTCGAACACGAGACGCGCTACGTGTATGCAGCGCCGGTGTCGCAGTCGTGGCAGCTCGCCCGCTTGACCCCGCGCAACCTGCCGTGGCAAAAACTGTTGTCGTGTGCGATCCAGATCGACCCCAAGCCCGACGAGCGGCACGAAGCACCCGATAGCTTTGGCAACAGCGTCACGCATTTCGGCCTGCATGGTGCGCACCGCATGCTGCGGGTGCGCATGCAATGCAGTGTCGAAGTGGGCGAACGCCCATCCGTCGACGATGCACCCGTTGCCGCCTGGGAGAGCGTGCGCGACACGGTGCGCCAGCAGCCCGAGCTCGATGAGCTGGTCCCAGCGCGCATGTGCGAGCCCACGCTGCTGGTGCCGCTGTCGGAAGGCGCACGCATGTACGCGCTGGAGTCGCTCACGCCGGGCCGTGACTGGCTGGAAGCGGTGATCGACCTGATGCAGCGCATCCATGCCGACTTCGAGTTCGACCCCGATGCCACCACGGTCAGCACCTCCGTTGACGAAGTGCTGTACCAACGCCGTGGCGTGTGCCAGGACTTCGCCCACTTGATGCTCGCCTGCCTGCGTGGCCATGGCTTGCCCGCGCGGTATGTGTCGGGCTACCTGCTCACTGATCCACCCGAAGGCCAGCCGCGCCTGATGGGCGTAGACGCCTCGCACGCCTGGGTGGCCGCGTACTCACCCGAGTGCGGCTGGGTCGAGTTCGACCCCACCAACGACCAGCTCGCCGACCAGCGCTACATCACGCTCGCGTGGGGCGCCGACTTCGCCGACGTGGTGCCGCTGCGCGGCGTGATCCTCGGGGGTGGCACGCAAGACATGGATGTGTCCGTCAGCGTGATCCCCACCTAGCCAGGCCTCCACAAGCGCGAGCGGGCCGAGCGCCGGGCCGCCCCAAGCCGGCCCGCGATCCCCGCGGGGGATCGTTCGATGTACCCATCGACCGAGGGGCAGACATCCACCCCCTGAAAGCAGGCCCTCCGGCTGCGGGATTCCTTTGGGGGCCTCTGCGGCCTATCGTTCAGCCCATAGGTGGGATGGTTTCGCGAACCCCGCTTGCGCACACTGAGCGCAGAGCAAACAGGGAGCGAGCAAATGGCTGTGATGAGTTATCAAATGGCAATGAGCGACGAGTTCGAGAACACACGCCCGGCGCGGTGGGCCGCGGCTTCATCCACTGAAGCCCCGGTCATCGGTTGGAACGATTCGAGCTGGGACTTGCAGCGCGGGCTCGACGTGGTGGAAGACCTGCCGCTCGACGCCTGGCCGCTTGAGCAGCCCGTGGTCTACCGGCAGAACGCCGCCTGAGCTTGCGCCGCAATGACCGCCGCCACCTGCTGCGGCAACTCCAGCGGAAGCAGGTGCCCTGAATTCGCGACCTCGATTACACGATCTTGAGGCCGCATCAACCGCCAGCGAGCCGCAGCGGCAGCACCCAACACAGCAGAGTGAGCACCACGCAGCAGCGTGATCGGCGGCAAGGGCTGCTTCAACAGCGGCCACACGCTGGTCGGCGTCTCGTACAGACGGGCTTCCCACTCCTTGTGAAAGCTCAAGCGCCACGCCCCACCTTCTTCGCGCAAGCCGTGTTCGAGCACATCTGACAACACGGCATCGGGCACACGCGCAAACCAGCGCCGCGAACGTTCCTGCGCCAGCGCCTCCTCGAACGTAGCCCAGCGGTCGGCGCGCCGGCGGGCTGCTCTGGCAAGCGGGCTCTTTTGGCGAATGGACGCTGGGGCATGCCGCAACAGCACAGCGGCCCACGCCGCAATGGCGGGTGGTTCGATCAGTACCAGGTGTTGAAAGCGCTTGGGTTGCGCCGCGGCGGCCATCAGCAAGGCCACGGCGCCGAGCGAGTGCCCGACACCGACTGTGGCCGCGGCGCTGGCATCGAGCATTTCACCCAGGTCTGCCGCGATCTCATGCCAGCTGCCCGCCGGCATGTTGCCGGTGCGCAGCGGTTTGAGTGCGGGCGCCTCGACTGCGTAGTCACTGCGCAGCGGTTGCAGCAATTGCCGATAAGCCTCGGGTGTGAAGCCATTGGCGTGAGCGAAGAACAGGCGGGGCAGTGACGACATGGGCGGCTCCCGAGGTGCGTGCTGTGGATGCAGTGTGCAAGGCCGCCGTCACGCAGGGCAACACCTTGCGACGGGCTGCGCGCCCACGTCGCCAACTGCCTGGGTCACGCCGCCAATGGCGGCTCAGCGATCAACCCGCTTGCGCACCAAGGCGATGGCTTCGCCGAGATCGATCACTGCCATGGCGTAGTAGCTCGACCAGTTGTAGCGCGTGATGGCGTAGAAGTTGGCCGTGCCGGCCACGTAGCTGGGTGCCGCGTCGCCGTTGTGCAGCTCGACGAGTGCCAGCGGGCCAATGAACTCACGTGCGGCTGCCGGCAGGCCGGCACCTTTTTCGGCAAATTGTTGGGCCGTGAAGGTCGGCAGGATGTCGGGCCCCAGCAACACGGCGCGGTCGGCGGCTTCTACCGGCACGGCGACGTCAAAGCGTGTGGGCATGCCGCGTTGCCAACCGAACTCGGCGAAGTAGTGGGCCACGCTGCCGATCACGTCGGCGGCGCTGTTGTGCAGGTCAACGCGGCCGTCGCCGTCGAAGTCGACCGCGTATTTGTTCCAGCTGCTGGGCATGAACTGGCCCATGCCCATGGCACCGGCATAGCTGCCTTTGAGTTTCAGCGGGTCGGTGCCCTCGCTGTGCGCGAGCACGAAAAATTGCTCCAGCTCGTCGCGGAAGAAGGCGCTGCGGTCCTTACGGCCGGTGGGGAAGTCGAACGACAAGGTAGCCAGTGCGTCGATCACGCGGAAGTTGCCCATCTGCCGGCCGTAGATCGATTCCACCCCCACCACGCCGACGATGATCTCGGGCGGCACGCCGTACATCTCTTCAGCGCGTTGCAGCCATTTTTCGTTCTCGCGCCAAAAGGCGAGGCCGCTTCGGATACGCAGCGGCTCCACAAAGCGCGAGCGGTAGAGTGCCCAGTTCTTGGCAGTGCCCTGGGGCGGCGGCATGATGAACTTGGCCACGCTGGGAACGAAGCGGGCTTCGGCCAACAAGGCTTTCACCCAGGCGGCGTCGAGGCCGCGGCGTTCGGCCAGCTCATCGCCGAAGCGCATCACGTCTTCGCGCTGACCGTAAGTCACCAGGTCGGGCGTGGTGTCGTCTCTCGGAGGCTTGGCCTGGGATGCTCCGGCGAGGAGCAAGGCGGCGATGAGGGGCAGAAGAATGCGGCGTGTGGAAGACATGCGTTCGATTATCGAGTGGCGGCTTTCATGCCGCGCTGCAAAACCCGCGCTTCAGTGCGCAAAGCGCGCAGCCAGTCGGCCGAAGGGCGCTTGAGCGGCGTGCGGCCATAACGCTGCTGCTCCAGTGTTGTCAGCAAAGCCGACAGCACCTGGCCCTTGTCGCCGAAGCGCTGCTCCACCTGTGCAGCCAGCACCCGCGGCGGCTCATGGATTTGAGCCCTCAGGCCCAGCCGCCGAAGTGCGCGACGAAGCTCCTGCGCCTGGCGTTGCCACGGGTCTTGCCGGTGGCGGTCCCACCAGGCCCAGGCGGCGCCGAGCAGGGCCAGCCCGCTCAGCGTGCCGATCAGCAGCAAAGCCACGTCGGACCAGCTCGGTGAGTTGAAGCCGAGCTTTTTCATCAGGTCGAGCTGCTGGCCGCGCGAGTAGTTGAGCACCCACTGGTTCCAGCGGTTGTTGGTCGCCTCCCAGGCCGCGCGCAGGTTGGCCAGCAGCTCGGGGTTCACGTTGGCAATGGCGCCGGCCATGAAGCCAGGTTCGGGGGCCAGGTTGCGGCTGCGCACGATGCGGTCGGGCGCCACGGCGGCCGTGGGGTCGGCGCGCAACCAGCCTTTGCCTTCTTGCCAGTATTCGGCCCAGGCATGGGCATAACTTTGGCGAACGACGTAGTAGCCATCCACCGGCACTGGGTCGGCACCCTGGTAGCCGGTGACCACACGCGCCGGCACGTCGAGCGCACGCATCACCACCACGAAGGCAGCGGCGAAGTGCTCGCAAAAGCCGAGTTTGCGGTCGAGCCAGAACTCGTCGATCGCGGCTTGCGGGTTGGTTTCGCCGTACACACCGGGTTCGAGCGTGTAGGTGAAGCCACCCTTGCGGATGTGCTGCATCAGCGCCTGGGCAAAGTCGGTGGCGCTGGCCGGGGCGTAGCGGGGGTCGTCGCCGAGCGCGCGCGCCCAGGCCAGCGTGCGCGGGTTGAACCCCACCGGCAGGTTCACGTTTTCCTTGAGGGCGGGCCCGCGCTGCAGCGGGCCGTGGCTGAAGCGGGTGTACGCCGTGGCCTTGAAGCGCTGGCGCTCGATCACGGGCCGGTCGGTGCTCCAGGCCAGGTCTTCGCGCCGAAAGATCTGCATGCCGTCGATGGGGCTGACGTCGGTGGTGACTTCCAGCACCGGCAGCAAGGGCAGGCGCAGGGGCTCCAGCGTCACTTCATAGCGCAGCGCGGGGCTGGTCGGGCGCGGCTCGTTGCGCATGGGGGTGAGTGACGAGTAGCTTTCGCCCCAGGTCTTGCCGTCGAAGCGTGCGAGCACCGGGCCGCGGAAGTACAGGCTTTCAGGCGCGGGGGCGGCGCCATCGAACTTGATGCGCATGGCGATGCTGTCGTCGAGTGCGATGGCAGCCACGCTGCCCATGCGCATGGAGTTGGACAGGCCGGTCTTGTTCAGCGTGTCTTGAGGCACCCCCCACAGCGGCCCGATGCGCGGGAACAGCACAAAGAGCAAGACCATGATGGGTGCACCGAGCAAGGCCGTGCGCAGCGCCAGGTTGCTGGCCTGGCGCAGGCTGGGCTGGCCGACCGGCATGTGGGCCAGCACCAGCGCGGTCAACAGGCCCCACACCGAAGCGAGCATGGCGGCGGCCACTCCCAACGATTGTGAGAACAGAAAATTCGTCAGCACCAGAAAGAAGCCAAGGAAGAACACCACGAAGGCGTCTCGGCGAGCCCGCAGCTCCAGCGTTTTCAGGGCCATCAGCACCACGGCCAACGTGACGCCGGGCTCCTTGCCCAGGAGCGACTTGAACGACCACAGCGTGAGCCCCGCTGCCAGCAGCAGCACCGCCACCACCACCCAGCGGCGAGGCAGGGTCTTGTTGGCCAGCGCCAGGTGGGCACGCCACAGCAACACTGCGGCAGTGAGCACGCCGCACCAGGTGGGCAGGTGCTCCAGGTGGGGCAATACCGTCCAGGCGATGACGGCCAGCAGAAACAGCGTGTCGCGTGCTTCACGCGGCAGGTGGCGCCAATTCGGCAGGCCGAGCGTCAAGGCCATAGCGCCAATACCTCCAGGCAGCGTTTGCGTTGAGCATCCCCGTGCCCCTGGGCGATCTCGGCGCCGGGCAAGCGCAAGCCGTGGTCGGCACCGGCGCGGTCGGCGGCCAGCACCCAGGCTGTGAGGCGCGACAAGCGGTCTTCAGGCGCCAAGCCGCTGCACTGTGCCCAGTCAAGCCACAGCTGCTGCTGCACCGACGCACTGGTGTCGCGGCTGACCAGCTCGCCTCCGGTCTCGAGGCTGCGCGCGGCCTTCTTCCACACCACCAGCTTCAGCGCGTCGCCCCGCCGGTAGTTGCGTATGCCTTCGATCTCACCGCCATCGTTGCTGCGCCGGGCTGTGGGGCCACCGGGCACGGCATGCGCGGGCGGCAGCGGTGCTGGCGGTTGTTCGGGCCGGGGGTAGACGAGCACCTGCGCCGCAGGCCGCCACACCGACCACGCGCGAAACAGGCCGAGGGGAAAACGTGTCTCTGCGCTGATAGCCGGCACCTCATAGCGGCCCCTCACGCTGGGCACGAAGCTCACCTGCGCATTGGCCTGCCCGCCTTCGGGCACGTCGGTCCAGCTCAGCGTGGCGGCGGGGGTGGACTCCATGCGCAGGCCAATGCCGAAGCGTGCCGCGCCGGGGCTGGTGAGGGTGATGTCGAGCAAGGCCGGCGCACCGGCAAACACGGCCACCGGCGGCCGCAGGTGCAGCGTGAGCCCGCGCAAGGTGTTGTGCGTGACGTGCATCGACACCACACCGCTGCCCGCCAGCAGAAAGGTCAGCACGTAGCCCAGGTTGAGCTGGTAGTTGATGGACGCCACCAGCAGCACCAGCAGCGTCAGGCCGAACATCAGCCCGGCGCGCGTGGGCAGGATGTAGACGTTGCGCTGCGTGAGCAGCAGCGTGTCGGTGCGCGGCAGGCGGGCTTGCCACCAGGCACGAAAGCGCTGGCGAATGACGCTCGCCGGGTTGGGCAGGCGCGGTGCGCGCTGGGGCAGGGTGGTGCTCATGGATGCGCTTGAGCCCCTCTCTCAGACCAGCGGCACGGCTTCCAGCATCGCGCGCACCTGCTCGCGCGCACCGCGCCCGGCGCCAGCCACCGGCACCAGGCGGTGCGACACGGTCTGCGTCAGGATGGCCTGCACGTCGTCGGGCGCCACGTAGTCGCGCTGATCGAGCAGTGCGTGGGCCTTGGCGGCACGCAGCACCGCGATGCCGGCGCGCGGGCTGAGCCCGTCGACGAACCAGGCGCCGCTGCGGGTGGCGGCGATCAAGGCCTGCAGGTAGTCGAGCAAGGCGTCGGAGGCGTGCACCTTCAGCACCTCTTGCTGGGCCACCACGAGTTCTTCGGGTGACATCACCGCGCCCAGCGCGCCGATGGCTTCGCGCCGGTCGGTGCCGGCCAGCAGCGCACGTTCGCTGGCCTTGTCGGGGTAGCCGAGCGTGAGGCACATCAGGAAGCGGTCGAGCTGCGATTCGGGCAGCGGGTAGGTGCCCAGCTGGTCGGTCGGGTTTTGCGTGGCAATCACGAAGAACGGGCGGGGCAGGGCGCGGGTTTCACCTTCCACCGTCACCTGGTGCTCTTCCATTGCTTCGAGCAAGGCGCTCTGTGTCTTGGGGCCGGCGCGGTTGATCTCGTCGGCCAACAGCACTTGTGCAAACACCGGACCCGGGTGGAACACGAAGGCCTCCTTGCTGCGCTCGTAGACGCTCACGCCAATCAGGTCAGAGGGCATCAGGTCGGCGGTGAACTGTGTGCGCGAAAAACGCAGGCCCAGCGACACGGCGAGCGCGTGCGCCAACGTGGTCTTGCCCACACCCGGCACGTCTTCGATCAGCAGGTGGCCTCCAGCCAGCAGGCAGGCCACGCAGTCTCGTACCTGAGGGCGTTTGCCCACGATGATCGTGCTAATCTGATCGATCAAACGGGTGAGTTGCGACGCAAGGCTTGAGTTCATGTGAAGCACGATACCCGAAACCCTCGGTTGCAACGCATGTCCACAGCCCTCTACACCCACCCCGATTGCCATGCCCATGACATGGGCCAGGGCCACCCCGAGTGCCCGCAGCGGCTGTGTGCCATCCATGACCACCTCATCGCTACCGGCCTGGATGTGGCGCTCGACCACCGCGAGGCGCCACTCGTCGATCTGCACGACGTGGAACTGGCGCACAGCTCCGGCTACGTGGCGGAACTGAAAGACCGGCTGGAGCAACTGGCACTCACCGGCGAGTCGCGGGCTTTCGACCCCGACACCAGTGCCAACGCCGGCACCTGGCTCGCCGCGCAGCGTGCTGCCGGTGCGGCTGTGGCGGCCACCGACGCGGTGATTGATGGCGAGGTCGACAACGCGTTCTGCGCCATCCGCCCGCCCGGCCACCACGCCACGCGTGACGAAACCATGGGGTTCTGCTTCTTCAACAACGTGGCTATCGCCGCGCGCCATGCGCTCGATGTGCGCGGCCTGAAGCGGGTGGCCATTGTCGACTTCGACGTGCACCACGGCAACGGCACCGAAGACATCGTCGCCGGTGACGACCGCATCTTGATGGTGAGCTTCTTCCAGCACCCGCTCTACCCTTACAGCGGCGGTGTGCCCAAGGGAGAGAACATGGTGAACCTGCCGATCCCGCCCTACACACGCGGTGGCGAGATCCGCGAAATGATCGAGGCGATGTGGATGCCCCGACTCGAAGCCTTCAAGCCGCAAATGGTGTTCATCTCGGCGGGTTTCGACGCCCACCGTGAAGACGATCTGGGCCAGCTCGGCCTGGTCGAGGCCGACTACGAATGGATCACGCGCCGCGTGAAAGATGTGGCTGATCGCCATGCGCAAGGGCGCATCGTCTCGTGCCTGGAGGGCGGGTATGCCTTGAACGCACTGGCGCGCAGCGTGGCCGCGCATCTGCGCGTGCTGGCTGACCTGTAAAGCAAAAGAAGAATGAACGCGAACAACGCCAACCTGAAAGAACTGCTAGCGCTGCTCCATAACCTCACCAGCCAGAGCGTGCTCACCGAAGCGGCTGTGTTGCTGGGCTGCCTTGGCATCTCGTGGATCGTGTGCGCACTGTTGCGCAAGGTGTTGAAGATCCACGGCGCCGTGCTGTTCGGCGACAACGTGGTCGATGGCGTGTTGTTCCCCGTCATGGCACTGGTCTTGGCCCTCGTGGCCCGCGAATTTCTCAAGACTGTGGTGACGGTGGCGGTGTTCAAGGTGGCCATCCCCATCCTGACCTCGCTGGTGCTGATACGTCTCACGGTGCGCGTGCTGTCGGCTGCCTTCCCCAACAACCTCTGGATGCGCGCCATCGAGCGCACCGTCTCATGGCTGGCCTGGATTGCAGTCGTGCTGTGGGTGACCGGCGTGCTGCCGACCGTGATGGAGCAACTCGACGGCGTGCGCTGGAAGATCGGCAGCGCGCAGATTTCTCTGCGCAACATGATCGAGGGCTCGCTCACCGCAGCGGTGGTGATGGTGCTGGCGCTGTGGGTGTCGTCGGCAGTAGAGCGCAAGATCATCCACGGCACCGGCAATGATTTGTCGATGCGCAAGATGGTGTCGGGCATCGTGCGTGCGGTGCTGCTGTTCATCGGCCTGCTGTTGGCCATGTCGGCCGTGGGCATCGACCTCACGGCCTTGAGCGTGCTCGGTGGTGCGGTGGGTGTGGGCCTGGGTTTCGGGCTGCAGAAGATCGCTGCCAACTACATCAGCGGCTTCGTCATCCTGGCCGAGCGCTCGCTGCGCATCGGCGACATGGTGAAGGTCGACAACTTCGAAGGCCGCATCACCGACATCCGCACCCGCTACACCGTGATTCGTGCGCTCAACGGGCGCGAGGCTATCGTGCCCAACGAGATGCTGATCACGCAGCGGGTCGAAAACTCATCGCTCGCAGATCCGCGCGTGCTTATCTCCAGCACCGTGCAGGTCGCTTATGGCACTGACGTGCGCGCGCTGCAGACCAAGCTGGTGGCCGCCATCAGCAGCGTCGAGCGTGTGATCGATGACCCGGCGCCTGCGGTTCAACTTTCAGCATTTGCATCCGACGGCATGGACCTCAGTTTGCAGTTCTGGATCCGCGATCCGGAGAACGGGCAGGGCCAGGTGAAGTCCGACGTCAATCTCGCGGTGCTGGGCGTACTCAACGCCGAAGGCGTGGAGATCCCATTCCCGCAGCGGGTCATGCACACGCGCGTGGTGCCGGCCAAGGACGCCAGCTGATGCGCTTGGGCAGCGCCTGGCTCGCGGCGCTGCTGCTCGCCGGCTGCGTGAGTGCACCACCGCCAGCAGATGGCACGGCCCATCGTTTCATGGTGGCGGCCGCCCACCCGCTGGCCACCGATGCGGGCCATCAGATGCTCAAGGCCGGTGGCAGCGCCATCGATGCAGGCATTGCCGTGCAGCTGGTGTTGACGCTGGTAGAGCCGCAGTCTTCGGGCATTGGTGGCGGTGTGTTCATCGTGCACCACGATGGCAAGCAGGTGCAGACCATCGATGGCCGCGAAACCGCGCCGGCCGCCGCCACGCCCGATCTGTTCATGAAAGACGGCCGGCCCATGGGCTTCATGGAAGGTGTGGTCGGGGGGCGCTCGGTCGGTGTGCCGGGCACCTTGCGTGCGCTGGAGCTGGCGCACCGCGCGCATGGCAAGCTGCCCTGGAAGGCATTGTTCCAGCCGGCGATTCGCCTGGCCGAAGAGGGCTTTGCGATCAGCCCCCGGCTGGCCTACTTTCTGCGCGACCCAGTTACCGCCGAATCATTGAAACGAGACGCCGACGCGCGCGCCTATTTCTACGAGACC
>JACMKW010000718.1 GCA_014379885.1 Rhizobacter sp. | reverse complement strand
CGAGCCACTGGTGGCGCGGCAACAGGGCGAGCACCTGCATGCCTGCTGGCGCGAGCCCGATGTGATGAAGGTCAGTGCATGAGCGCAGTCAAAGACCCGCTGCTGGTGGTTGACGACCTGGTCGTCGAATACGGCGAAGGCCCGCGCCGTGTGCAAGCCGTGTCAGGCGTGAGCCTGCATGTGGATGCCGGCGAAACCCTGGGCCTCGTCGGCGAATCGGGCTGCGGCAAATCGACCCTCGCACGTTCCGTGCTGCAACTGGTGCGCCCCAAAAGTGGCAGCGTGCGCTTCAGCGGCACCGAGCTCACCACGCTGCCCGCGGCCGAGATGCGCCGCATGCGCCAGCAGGTGCAGATGATTTTTCAAGACCCGATCGCGTCGCTCAACCCGCGCCGCAGTGTGGGCGACATCGTCGCCGAGCCGCTCATCATTGCCGGTGTGCGTGATGTTGCCGAGCGCGAGCGCCGTGTGCGCGAGGTGCTGAGCGCCGTGGGCCTGGAGCCCGACGCCGTGTGGCAGCGCCGCGCCAGCGAGTTCTCGGGCGGCCAGTGCCAGCGCATCTCGATTGCGCGCACCCTGGTGTTGCAGCCGCAACTGGTGGTGTGCGACGAGCCGGTGTCGGCGCTCGACGTGTCCATCCGCGCGCAGATCATCAACCTGCTCGAAGCCATGAAGGCGCGCTACGGCCTCACCTTGGTGTTCGTGGCACACGACCTGGCGGTGATCAAGGCGGTGAGCGACCGGGTGGCGGTGATGTACCTCGGCCGATTGTGCGAGGTGGGCCCTGCCGAGCAGGTGTTCGCCGCGCCCGCCCACCCCTACACCTCGCTGCTGCTGGCGGCCATTCCGTCCACCGATCCTGACGCGCCCTTGGCACGCGCCCCATTGAATGGCGAGCTGCCGTCTCCGATGAACCCGCCGAGCGGCTGTCGGTTTCGAACCCGCTGCCCGAAGGCACAAGCGGTGTGTGCCGAACAGGCGCCACCGATGAGGGCTGTGTCAGCGGCACCGGGGCACGCGGTGGCATGCCACTTTCCGAATGCCCTCGCCTGACAAAAAGCGCGTGGTGCCGTGTTTCACGGCAGGCTGAACTGCCGCGCCGCAAAGGCCCACACCATGCGCGATGCGTCGGGCCCTCGCCCATCGCTGAAGGGTTTGTTCGCAGCCCCGCCACTCCAGGCATGCGCCAGCTGGCCCACCTCGACCAAGGTGGCCACCGCCGAGCCCTTGCGCTTGTAGTCGGTCACCGACATCGGGTAGCGCTGGCCCCGCTTCACGCTGCGGGGCGCACCGGCAAGCGCACCTGCGGCGTCGGCCCACAGGCGCACGGCGGCCTGGCCGTTGTGCGGTGACACCACGGCGTCGGCATCGCCGTGGATCACCAGCAGCGGGGGCCAGTCAGGCGTCAGCTTGGCGGGCGTGGGGTTGACGGGCTTGGTGGCCCGATGGCCATGCATCGCACCCAGCGCTGACAGGGTCGAATGCGCCGTGCCCGGCGGGATGCCCGAATGCATCACCACCGCCTTGAAGCGGCCAGGGTGCCGGGTCACGACCAGTGCGGCCATGCTCGCACCGGCCGACAGCCCGGCCACGGCCACGCGCGTGCGGTCGACCGGGTGCAGCAGGCACACCTGGTCGACGGCTTTCATGATCAGCGCGGCTTCGCCATAGGCCCGGCCCGAGCTGGTGTCGAACCAGTTCCAGCAACCTTGGCCGTTGGCCAGTCGATCCTGTTCGGGGTAGAGCACGAAAAAGCGCTCGCGCTCGGCGATGCGGTTCATGCGCGTGCTCGTCGCAAAGCTGTTGGCATCTTGCCCGCAGCCGTGCAGCATCACCAACAAAGGCAGGCGCTCACCGAACAGCACACCGGGCGGGCGATAGAGCCTGAAGCGTCGCGCGCCCGTGGTGCCCATGGCCACGCCGGGAATCCAGCTCCCGGCGCCCGGCGGGGGCGTGCGCTTGGCCACCGCCGGCTTGAGCGCCTTTGTGAGGGCACGCGTACCCGACTTCATGGCACTGCGAGACATCGACGTGAAGCTGCGCTCGAATGCCTTGGCCCAGGTGAAAGCAAGCGTTTGCTTTTTCATTCGAGACATTCTGCGGGCGCGGCATGTCACCCTCGTTTCTCAAGGACATCTTCAGCCGCGCGCCGGCGCTGGTGTGCGCCAGCGCACAGACCCAGCCTCCCGGTGGCCCTAATTTGCATTGCCTGCCTGCCGGAGATGGCTCCATGAAGAATGCTCCACCCCCCACCGCTCTCGCGCTGCGGCGCTTTGTCGCGGCGGCGAGGGTCTGAGCCATGCACATCGTCGGCATCGGCACCGCCCACCCACCCATGCGCTACACCAAGGCGCAGTGCCTGAGCGCCTTCGAAGCCTCGGACTGGTTTGCGCGCCTGGATGCGCGCGCGCACCTCATTGCACGCACCGTGCTGCAGCGTGACAACGGCATCGAAGCGCGCCGGCTTGCTGTCGGTTCACTGGCCGAAGTTTTCACCATCGATCCGAACACGCTGTCGCGCCGCTTCCTGACGCATGCGCCGGTGCTGGCCGGCCAGGCAGGGCAGCGCGCGCTTGCCAAGGCGGCCCTGGAGCCCAGGCAGATCGATGCGGTGGTCGTCAGCACCTGCACGGGTTATGTGTGCCCTGGCCTGTCGGGCTATGTGGTCGAGCGGCTGGGGCTGCGCGCCGATGTGAAGGCCTTTGACTTGGTCGGCCAAGGCTGTGCGGCGGCGTTGCCCAACCTTCAGCTTGGACGTGCGTTGCTGGCATCGGAAGGGGCAGAGCATGTGCTGTCGATCTGTGTGGAGGTGAGCAGTGCCGCGATGTACCTCGACAACGACCCCGGCGTGCTGATCAGCGCTTGCCTGTTCGGTGATGGTGCGGGTGCTGCCGTGCTGTCGCGCCGGGTCGACCCCGCCGTGCGGCGCATCGAGTGGAAAGACAGTGCCTCGCTGATCGAGCCCGGCCAGCGCGGGGCACTGATGTTCGAGCAGCGCGACGGCATGCTGCGCAACATCCTTACCCGCGGTGTGCCGTTGCTGGCGGCAGACTATGCACAGCGTGTGCTCGCCACGGTGCTGGGCCGCGCCGGCCTGAACCCGGGTGACGTGAACGCCTGGATCATGCATGCCGGTGGGCGCGACGTGCTGCAGGCGCTTGAGCGGCGCCTGGAGCTTCAGCCCCACGACTTGCGCTACAGCGCCGCCATGTTGCGCGAGTACGGCAACTTGTCGAGCGCCTTCGTGTACTTCGTGCTCGAAGCCGCTTTGGCTGACGAGGCTGCGGGCGGCTGGTGGTGGCTCTCTTCGTTCGGCGCCGGCTTCAGCTGCCACGGCGCCTTGCTGGAAGTGCAGTGATGCGCGCCCTGACGATGCAGCGCACCGTGAGCGCCGAAACGCTCGATCACCTGGCGCCAGAAGATCCGGCGGCCCAACGCTCGCGCCGTGACCTGATGCGCGTGCACCGCGCCATGCGCAGCTGTGCCATCGTGGCCCGCGGCTGGAGGGCCTTGTGGCCAGCGCGCAGCCTGATCGGCCCGTTGAAGATTCTGGAGATCGGCGCGGGCGATGGGACGCTCTTGCTCGCCGTGGCGCGCTCGCTGGCGCCCCAATGGCCACCGGTGCAGCTGACCTTGCTGGATCGGCAAGACATCGTGAGCGCCGCCACGCTGGCGGGCTACGCCGAGCTGGGGTGGGTGGTTCGTGTGGAAGTGGCCGATGTGCTCGATTGGGCCGTGCAGCCGAGCGCCGAGATGGCATCGGGCAAATCCTCACCCACCTGGGATCTGATCAGCACCACCTTGTTCCT
>JACMKW010000717.1 GCA_014379885.1 Rhizobacter sp. | reverse complement strand
TGTTTTGCAGGCGATTTCCACCTCCTCCCTACAATCGACCTCCGCTTCGCAGGGACCTGAATGCGCATCCTGATCACCGAAGACGACCAAGTGCTGGCCGACGGGCTGCTGCGCTCATTGCGCAGCGCCGGCTACGCGGTCGACCGGGTGGCCAGTGGCAGCGAGGCCGACACCGCGCTCGCAGGGCTCGAGTTCGATCTGCTCATCCTCGACCTGGGCCTGCCCAAGCTGCACGGGCTGGAGGTGCTGCGCAAACTGCGCGCGCGCGGCTCGTCGGTGCCGGTGTTGATCTTGACCGCGGCCGACAGCGTGGAGCAGCGTGTCAAGGGCCTGGATCTCGGCGCCGACGACTACATGGCCAAGCCGTTCTCGCTGCAAGAGCTCGAAGCCCGCGTGCGGGCGCTCACGCGGCGCGGCCTGGGAACGGCCTCCAGCATCATCAAGCACGGGCCACTCACGTTTGACGCGACCGGCCGCGTGGCCTACATCAACGACCAGATGATTGATCTGTCGGCGCGCGAGCTGAGCCTGCTCGAAGCCTTGCTGCAGCGCGCAGGCCGCCTGGTCAGCAAAGACCACCTGGTCGAGCGTCTGTGCGAATGGGGCGAAGAGGTGAGCAACAACGCGATCGAGGTCTACATCCATCGCTTACGCAAGAAGATCGAGCAAGGGCCGGTTCGCATCGCGACGGTCCGCGGACTCGGCTACTGCCTGGAAAAAATCCCCGGCTGACGCGTGGCAATCCATCGAGAACAGCGCTCCTTATTTGGCGAGATCCTTGACTGGATGCTCGCACCGCTGCTGCTGCTGTGGCCGATGAGCGTGGTGCTCACCTGGCTGGTGGCACAGGGCATCGCCAACAAGCCCTTTGACCGCCAATTGGGTGAGATGGCGCGGCTGCTCTCGCAACAGGTGAACGTGCAGGCGCAGGCCGACGGCACCCCGCGCGCGCTGTTCGCCTTGAGCCGCAGCACCACCGAGCTGCTGCAGACCGACGAGGCCGATACCTTGTACTACCAGGTGCTGGGCCTGCGGGGCGAGTTCCTGAGCGGCGAGCGCGCCTTGCCAGTGCCGCTGCAGGCCGAAGAAGACCGCATCAGCGCCGGCCAGTTGCGCTTTCGTGACGACGAAATCGGCGGCGAACCGGTGCGCGTGGCCTACCTGTGGGTGAGCGCGCCCGGCATGCCCGGCAGCGCACCGGCGCTGGTGCAGGTGGCCGAAACCCGGGGCAAACGCTCGCGCCTGGCCACCGAAATCATCAAGGGTGTGATGCTGCCGCAGTTCGTGATCTTGCCGCTCGCGGTGCTGCTGGTGTGGCTGGCGCTGGTGCGTGGCATCAAGCCGCTCAACGAATTGCAGCAACGCATACGCCGTCGCGAAAGCCACGACCTGAGCCCGATCGACGAGCGCGAGGTGCCCGAAGAGGTGTCACCGCTGGTGCGCGCCATCAACGACTTGCTGATGCGGCTGGACCGCAGCATCAGCACACAAAAGCACTTTCTCGCCGACGCTGCCCACCAACTGAAAACCCCGCTGGCCGGCCTGCGCATGCAGGCCGAGCTGGCGCAGCGCGAGATCGACGCCGGCCAACGCGACCCGCAGGCGCTGAAAAAATCGTTGCAGCAGATCGCCCGCTCCAGCCAACGCGCGGCGCGCATGGTGAACCAGTTGCTTAGCATGGCACGTGCCGAAGACGCTTCGCAAGCGCAGAGCTACCAGCACATCAACCTCGCCCGTGTGGCCACCGAAGCCGTGCGCGACTTTGTGCCCCGTGCGCTGGAAAAGCGCATCGACCTCGGCTACGAAGGCCCCAACACGGGCGGGCGCCACCCGCAAGGGCTGCTGGTGCATGGCCAACCGGTGCTGTTGCGCGAACTGGTGCGCAACCTGGTCGACAACGCGCTTCAGTACACGCCCGAAGGCGGCACGGTCACCGTACGCGTGGTCGACGACCCCTTCGGCCAAGTCGTGGTGTTGCAGGTGGAAGACTCGGGCCCCGGCATTGCGCCGGCCGAGCGCGACAAGGTGTTCCAGCCCTTTTATCGCTCGCTGGGCACCAACGTCGACGGCTCGGGCCTGGGCCTGGCCATCGTGCGCGAGATCGCCCAGCAACACCAGGCGGTGATCGCATTGGAAGACGCCAACCTGCGCCACCGCTCGGGCATGGTCGTGGACCACGCCGGCGCGCCTTACGGCCCCGGCGTTCGTTTCACAGTGCGCTTTCCCGCCGCGGCCGCAGCACCGCTGCCGACGACCGAGCCCCCTGACGTGGCCGGCTCGGTGCCGTCGGTGCTGGACCCTCTCTCCTGAATCGACGACACAAGACATGGCGAACCACGGGCAAGCCGCGCTCGGAACTCACTCGCTGGACCTCGCCTTGCAAGGTGGCGGCTCGCACGGCGCCTTCACCTGGGGTGTGCTCGACCGCCTGCTCGAAGACGAGCAAATCCTCTTCAAAGGCATCTCGGGCACCAGCGCCGGCGCGCTGAATGCGGCCGTCATGGCCACCGGTTTTCAACGCGGCCGGCGTGAGGGTGCACGCAAGGCGCTCACCGAGTTCTGGCACGACGTGAGCCAATCGGGCTCGATCTTCTCGCCCTTCTCGGCCACCCAAACCAACACCATTCACGACAACCTGCAGCTCGACAGGCTCCCGGGCTATCAATGGGTCAGCTCGTTCTTCCGCTCGTTCAGCCCTTATGAATTCAACCCGCTGAACCTGAACCCCTTGCGCGACGTGCTGCGCCGCCACGTGGATGAAGACGCACTGCGTCACAGCAAGCTGAACCTGTTCGTCACCGCGACCAGTGTCACCACTGGCCAGGCGCGGGTGTTCACCAACAAGGAGTTGTCGGTGGATGCCTTGCTGGCCTCGGCCTGCCTGCCGCTTCTGTTCCAGGCAGTCGAGATCGACGGTGAGCCCTACTGGGACGGCGGCTACACCGGCAACCCTGCCATCTACCCGCTGATCTACAACACCGAGGCGCTGGACATCCTGCTGGTGCGCATCAACCCGCTGGTACGCGCGGGCACACCGAAACGCGCCGAAGAGATCATGGACCGCCTGAGCGAAATCACCTTCAACGCGAGCCTGATGGGCGAGATGCGCGCCATTGCTTTTGTGTCGCGCCTGGTGCGCGAAGGCAAGCTCGACCCGGGCATGTACAAAGACCTGCGGCTGCACATGGTGTCAGACGACGACGGGCTGTCCCACCTGGGCGCCAGCACCAAATTCAACACCGATCGCGCCTTCCTGGACAACCTGTTCGAGATGGGCCGCAGCGCCGCCGACCAATGGCTCGCCCGGCACAAGGGCAACATCGGCGTGCGCTCCACCCTCGACGTGGAACGAGAATTCCTCAAGCGCTCGCCGCGCCGCAAAAGCTGATCCACGCCCCTCACTCACGACGATTGCCGCATGTCCCTCTTGCCCCCACCGCCCCGGCCCAGCCTGATCGCCCTCACCTGGCCCCTCTTTGCCGAGCTGGTGCTCGGGCTGGTGGTCGGCGTCGTGGGCCTGTGGCTGGCCTCGCGCATGTCAGACACCGCCTCGGGTGCGTTCGCGCTGTCCAACCACGTGCAGGCCTCGTTCTTCCTGCTGTTTCGCATCATCAGCATGGGAGTGAGCGTGGTCATCACGCAGAAACTGGGGGCCGGCAACCGCGCCGGTGCGGATGAAGTTGCGCGTGCCTCGCTGGGTGCCACCACCTGGCTCGGCCTCGGCGCCGGAGTGGCGGTGGCGGCGTTCGCCGCACCCTTGCTGCAGCTGCTGAACGCGCCAGCCGACGTGATGCCGTTGGCCGAGCCTTACCTGCAGGTGCTGGCCGTGGCGCTGGCACTCGACGCCTTCAACGCCAGCATGGGTGCAGTGATGCGGGCGCACATGCACACGCGCGACACGCTGCTCAACATGGTCGCCATGCACAGCCTGCACCTGGCCATCTGCTGGCCACTGATGAGCGGCATCGGGCCGCTGCCGCCGCTGGGGCTGGCCGGGTTTGCGGTGGCGGCGGCGCTCAGTCGCGCCTTCGGCATCGCCTTTCACCTGTGGCTGTGGCGCTGGCGGCTGCAGCTGGTGCCGCATCTGCACGACTGGTGGCGCATGCGCTGGCAGCACCTCGGCCCGGTGCTGCACATCGGCCTGCCCGGTGCAGCCGAGAACATCGTCTATCGGCTGGCGATGCTGGTCACGGTGGCCCTGGTGGCGCGCATGGGGGCCGACGCACTGGCGGTACACAGCTACACCATGCAGGTGATGTATTTCATTCTCGTCTTCGGCCTGGCCGTGGGTTTTGCCAGCGAGATTCTGGTGGGCCACCTGGTGGGCGCGCACCAGCTGCACGAGGCGCACCACCTGGTGCGCAAGAGCCTGCACTGGGGCCTGCTGGTGTCGAGCGGCGTGTCGCTCACGGCAGCACTTACCGCACCATGGACGCTGCAGATCTTCACCCACGACCCGCGCATCATCGAGCTGGCCACGACCTTGCTGTGGATCACGGTGCTGCTGGAGCCGGGGCGCACCTTCAACCTGGTGGTGATCAACGCCTTGCGCGCCACCGGAGACGCGCGCTTCCCGGTGGCCGCCGGTGCGGCGTCGATGATCTTCGTGATGGCCGGCGGCGCCTGGCTGCTCGGCGTGGTGTTCGACCTCGGCCTCGTGGGCGTGTGGATCGCCTATGCGGCAGACGAGTGGGTGCGCGGCCTGATCATGTGTGCGCGCTGGTGGCGGCGCGGGTGGG
>JACMKW010000716.1 GCA_014379885.1 Rhizobacter sp. | reverse complement strand
CGACTGGCACAAGAAGTCGGCCGGCGCCACTTGGGACGAAATCGCCAGCGCCGGGCCCAACGATCCCGGCGTCAAGTCGGTGGCGCAGATCTATACCTACTACAAGAAGTTCGGCATCGATACTGAAGTCATGGGGGCGAGCTTTCGCAACATCGGCCAAATTCTGGCGCTGGCCGGTTGTGACCTGCTGACCATCAGCCCCGAACTGTTGGCGCAATTGCAAGCAGCCGAGGTGCCCGTGGCGCGTGCCCTCGACCCAGCGGCGGCGCAGCACGCAGCGATCCACGCCATCACCTACAACGAAGCGAGCTTCCGCTACGCATTGAACGAAGACGCGATGGGCACCGAAAAACTCGCCGAAGGCATTCGTGCCTTCGCGGTTGATGCGGCCAAGCTCGACAAGATCATCGAGGGCCTGAAGTGAACACACCGCGCTGCGACCGCACCGCCGCATGGGCGGCGCTGAAGGGGCATTACGAGGCGCACGGCCGCGAGCTTGATTTGCGCGAGGCCTTTGCGCGCGACCCGGGGCGGTTCGAGGCGTTTTCTGTCGAAGCGCCCGAGGTGTTTGTCGACCTCTCCAAGAACCTGATCGACGTGGCCACGCGGCGTTTTCTGCTCGACCTGGCCGCAGAGTGCCATCTTGAATCGCGGCGCGACGCCATGCTGCGGGGTGACGCCATCAACACCACCGAAGGCCGTGCCGTGTTGCACACCGCGCTGCGTGCGCCACGCGGTGCGGGGCCGTTCAACGCTGAGATCCATGAGGTGCTCGACCGCATGCTGGCCTACGCCGAGAGCGTGCGCGACACCGCGCGCAGCGGCATTCGCCACATCGTCAACATCGGCATTGGTGGTAGCGACCTGGGGCCGCAGATGGTGGTGCCCGCGCTCGACGCATTTGCGCACCGTGGGCTCACCTTCCACTTTGTTTCCAACGTCGATGGCCACGACATCACACCCGTGTTGCGCGGCCTTGACCCGGCCGACACGCTGTTCGTGATCGCGAGCAAGACCTTCAGCACGCAAGAGACCTTGGCCAACGCGAACGTTGCCAAGGCCTGGTTCCTGGCCAATGGCGGCACCAACACGCACAAGCACTTTGTCGCCACCACCACCAATGTGGCCGCAGCGGCCGAGTTCGGTATCAGCACCACCTTCGGGTTCTGGGACTGGGTGGGCGGGCGCTACTCCTTGTGGTCGGCCATCGGCTTGCCGATTGCCTTGGCCATTGGTGCCGAACACTTTCGCGCGATGCTCGCTGGTGCGAACGCGATGGACCGGCACTTTGCGCACGCGCCGATGAGCCAGAACCTGCCGATTCAACTCGGGCTGCTCGACGTCTGGTACCGCAACTTCCACGGTTTTGCGAGCCGCAGCGTGGCGCCGTATCACCAGGGCCTGAAGCGGTTGCCGGCCTATCTTCAGCAGCTGGAGATGGAAAGCAACGGCAAGCGGGTGGATCGCCAGGGACGGCTCCTGCCGTTCGGAACCTCACCGGTGTTGTGGGGCGAGCCTGGGACCAATGGCCAGCACGCCTACTTCCAGATGCTGCACCAGGGCACCGAGGTGATTCCGGTGGAGTTCATCCTCGTCAAACGGCCTACCCACGACCTGCCTGACCTGCATACCAAACTGCTGGCCAACGGCCTCGCGCAAAGCCAGGCGCTGATGCAGGGCAAGAGCACCACGCAGGCTCTCATTGAAAAAGCCCCCACGGCATCGGCGGCACTCGATGCGCAGACCGTGGCTCGCCACCGCACCTTCCCCGGCAACCGGCCTAGCACCACCTTGCTGCTGGACGCGCTCACCCCGCGCAGCCTGGGCGCGCTGATCGCGCTGTACGAGCACCGTGTGTTCGTGAGCGGCGCGATTTGGGGTATCAACAGTTTCGATCAATGGGGTGTGGAGCTCGGCAAGGCGCTGTGTGGCGATTTGCTGCCGCGTCTCGCATCCGGAGATGTGACCGGGCTCGACGGCTCGACGGCTGGCTTGATGACAAGGTTGCGTGCGTG
>JACMKW010000715.1 GCA_014379885.1 Rhizobacter sp. | reverse complement strand
TAGAACTCCATGCGGTCGATTTCGCGCAGCAGGTCGTTCGGGAATTCGATGTCGGCCTTGTCGATCTCGTCGATCAGCAGCACCACCGGCTTGTCGGCGGTGAAGGCCTGCCACAGCACACCCTTCAAGATGTAGTTATGAATGTTCTTCACCCGCTCGCCACCGTCGACATCGGACAGTTGGCTGTCGCGCAGGCGGCTCACGGCATCGTATTCATACAGGCCCTGCTGGGCCTTGGTGGTCGACTTGATGTGCCACTGCATCAAGGGCATGCCCAAGGCCAGCGCCACTTCCTCGGCCAGCATGGTTTTGCCAGTGCCGGGCTCACCCTTGATGAGCAGCGGGCGCTTCAACGTGGCCGCTGCGTTCACCGCCAGCATCAGGTCATCGGTGGCGACGTAGTTCTCGGAACCTTGGAATTTCATGGGGCGGGGCGGTGGTGGGGGGTGTCGGGTCAGTATATAAGGGCGACCTTGCGCGCCGCTGTCCGCCAGATGACACGTGGCGAGGCTGCCAAAGGCGCGGCCCGGCCATCCCTATAATCCGCGGTTACTTCGAAGACCCGCACCTCGCAGCACCATGAAAAAACTGCTCTCCACCATCGTTGCACTGGCTGCCCTTGGCAGCGTCTGCCTGGGCACCCAGGCGCAAGAGGCCAAAGCCAGCCCACAGGCCGGCGAGAAGAAGGCGGCCATTTGCATTGGTTGCCACGGCATCTCCGGCTACCAGGCCAGTTTTCCTGAAATCCACAAGGTGCCGATGATCTCGGGCCAAGGTGCCAAGTACATCGTCTCAGCGCTGAACGCGTACAAGAAGGGTGAGCGCAAGCACCCGACGATGAAATCCATCGCGACTGCCTTGAACGACCAAGACATGTCCGATCTGGCCGCCTTCTACGAACAGCAAGGCAAGAGCGTCCCAGCCGAGGCCAAGGCCGCGCCCGCCCCCAGCGAGCAAGTGGCCAAGCTGCTCAAGCAAGGCAACTGCAGCAGCTGCCACGGCGCCAACTACAACACCCCCATCGACGGCACTTATCCCAAGCTGGGTGGGCAGCACGCCGACTACCTGTTCGTGGCCCTCAAGGCCTACCAGACCACCAACAACCCGCAGGTGGGCCGCTCCAACGCCATCATGATGGGCATGGCCCAGCCGTTCACCCATGCGCAGCTGAAGCAGCTGGCCCAGTACCTCTCATCGCTGCCGAGCGACCTGCACACGGTGCCGCAATCGCGCTTCCGCTGAAACGGTCTTAGTTCACGCAAAACGCCGCTGCGCCCCAGCGGCGTTTTTGTTTGTGGGGCGCAGCGTCAAGTTCGGGCGGGGGGAGTCGAAAAGCACCTGAAGCTCCTCCAAACGCTCACTCCATGCTGAAGAAGATAAAGATCCAACAGCTCCGCCTGGGCATGCACCTGCACGCGCTGGAAGGCTCGTGGCTCGATCACCCCTTTTGGAAGAGCAAGTTCGTGCTGGACGACCAGGGCGATCTCGACAAGCTGAAGGCCAGCGGCATGGCAGCCTGCTGGATCGACAGCAGCAAAGGGCTCGACGTGTTGCCCCCTGCCCGCGCGAAGCCGGCGCCCACCGAAGTGGCGCCGAGGGTCCTCGCCCTGGCCCCGGGCAGCCTGACACAGCAGAGCAGCATGGCCCAGGAGGTCAAGCGCGCAGCGGCGCTGGTGGCCAAATCCAAGCAGGCGGTGGAGGCGCTGTTCACCGAGGCGCGCCTGGGCAATGCCGTTGACGCGACGCATTGCCTGCCGCTGGTTGACGAAATCGCCAGCTCGGTGTGGCGCAACCCGGGTGCGATGGTCAGCCTGGCCCGCCTGAAGACCCATGACGACTACTCCTTCATGCATTCAGTGGCGGTGTGCGCATTGATGATTTCGCTGGCGCGCCAGCTCGGCATGGACCAGGCCGCCACACGCGATGCGGGTCTGGCGGGCCTGCTGCACGACATGGGCAAGGCGGTGATGCCGATTGACGTGCTCAACAAACCGGGCAGGCTCACCGACGACGAATTCAGGATCATGAAGTTACACCCCTTGCGCGGCTACGAGATGCTGCGCGAAGGCGGCACGGCCACAGAAGGTGCGCTCGATGTGTGTTTGCACCACCACGAAAAGATCGACGGCAGCGGTTACCCGCATGGCCTGCGTGGTGACCACATCACGCTGCTGGCCAAGATGGGCGCGGTGTGCGACGTCTACGACGCCATCACCTCCAACCGGCCCTACAAGAACGGTTGGGACCCGGCCGAATCCATCCGCAAGATGGCCGAGTGGCGTGGTGGCCACTTCGACGATGCGGTGTTCCAGGCCTTCGTGAAGAGCCTGGGCATCTACCCGGTGGGTTCGCTGGTGCGAATGCAGTCGGGGCGGCTGGCGGTGGTGTGCGAGCAAAACCCTGGCTCGCTGGTGGCGCCCAAGGTGAAGGTGTTTTTCTCGACCCGCTCGCAGCTTCACATCCCGCCAGAATTGCTCGACCTGTCGAGCTCGGCCTGCATTGACCGCATCGCCGCGCGCGAATCCAACGCGCAGTGGAAGTTCACCCACCTCGACGAGTTGTGGGCGGGGCCGGAGGCCCTCAAGCACCACGGGGTCACTGCTTGATCATTCGCCCGCCGGCCAAGCCATCGAAGATCGGGCAGTCGGGTCGGGCGTTGCCCTGTTAACGGTGGGACGCCGAGGCTGTACTTGACCTTGCCGCGATGGGAAGGTTAATACTGGTTGTGTTCCCCCCATTTCAAGGAGCCCTCCATGATCGAACTGACACTGCCCACCATGACTTGCGGCCACTGCGTTCGCACCGTGACAGAAACCGTGCGCAGGCTCGACCCCGCCGCCAAGCTCAACATCGACCTGTCCAGCCACGCCGTGCAAATCGAGTCGAACCGGCCGGCGGGTGAGTTTTGTTCGGCCCTGACCGAAGAGGGTTACGCCCCGGCCCCATAAACTCGCCGCTTTCATCGCCTTGCAGGAGCCCGCATGAAACGCAGCTTGTCCGTTCTTTGTCTCGCCGCTCTGGTGACCACGCTGGCCCATGCGCAAACCCTGCGCTGGGCCTCGCAAGGCGATGCGCAGACCATGGACCCGTATTCGCAGAACGAGTTGTTGACCAATGCGATGAATGGCCAGGTCTATGAAACTCTGGTGAGCCGCGGCAAGACCATGGTGCTTGAAGCAACGCTTGCAACCGAATGGCAGCAGAGCAGCCCCACTCAGTGGCGTCTGAAGCTGCGGCCCAACGTGAAGTTTCATGACGGCAGCGAGTTCAGCGCCGACGACGTGCTGTTCTCGGTGCAGCGTGCCAAGGAGGCGAGCTCCGACATCGGCGTGTACGCCAACGCGGTAGGCACACCGAAGAAGCTCGACAAGCTCAGCGTCGAGTTCAACCTCGCCAGCGTGAACCCGATCTTCCTGCAGCACCTGAGCCTGCTGCCCATCATGAGCAAGACATGGGCTGAGAAGAACAAGGCCACCAAACCCATCGATTTCAAGAACAAGGAAGAGGGTTACGCCTCCTTCCATGCGAGCGGCACCGGGCCCTTCATGCTGGTGTCGCGCCAGCCCGACGTGAAAACCGTCTACAAGCGCAACCCGGCCTGGTGGGGCAAGTTCGACGGCAATGTGCAGGAGGTGGTTTACACGCCCATCAAGAGCGATGCCACCCGCGTGGCCGCGCTCATCTCGGGCGAGGTCGATTTCATTCTCGACCCGGCTCCGCAAGACCTGACTCGCCTGCGGGGCACCGCGGGTGTGAAGGTGATCGACGGGCCGGAGAACCGCATCGTCTTCATCGGCATGGATCAGTTGCGTGACGAGTTGCTCTACAGCAGCGTGAAGGGCAAAAACCCCTTCAAAGACGTGCGCGTTCGCCGTGCGCTGTACCAGGCCGTTGACATCGACACCATCAAGACCAAGCTGATGCGTGGCCAGGCCTTGCCCACAGGCGGCATCACGCCGTCCCCGCTGGGCGCCTTCAACGATGCAGAGCTGGAAAAGCGCCTGCCCTACGACCTGGAGGCGGCCAAGAAGCTGATGGCCGAGGCCGGCTACCCGCAGGGCTTCGAGGTCACGCTCGATTGCCCCAACAACCGCTACATCAACGACGAAGAGATCTGCCAGACGCTGGCCTCGATGTGGGCAAAACTGAACGTGAAGATCCGCGTCAATGCGATTCCGCGTTCCGCCTACTTCCCCAAGGTGCAGAGGTACGACACCTCGCTCTACATGCTGGGCTGGGGCGGTGCCATCACCGACGCCGAAACCACGCTCACTCCCGTGCTGCGCGGGCGCGGCGAAGCCGGCGTGGGTTCGTGGAACTTCGGCGGCGCCAAGGACGCCCAGCTTGAAGAGCTGGCAGCTGCATCAAGCAAGGAAGCCGACCCGAAGAAGCGTGAGCAGCTCATCAAGTCGGCGCTCAAGCGGCACAACGAATTGGTGCTCAACATTCCGCTGCACCGGCAGGTGATTCCGTGGGCGGTGCGCGCCAACGTCGAGGCCGTGCACCGGCCCGACAACTGGCTGGAATGGCGCTGGGTCACGGTGAAGTAACAGGAGCCCGCCATATGCCCACCACCGAAACGTTGGAAAAATTCATCGCCCGCGTCGAGCAGAACGCTCACGCCGAGGCCATCGAAGAGTTCTACACCCCCGGCTCGACGATGAGCGAGAACCTGGGACCCGCACGCGTGGGCCGCGAGGTGCACGTGGCCAACGAGCACAAGGTGATGGCGCGCGCAACGTCGGTCACTTCGCAATGTGTGCGCCCGGTGTTTGTGAACGGCGACCACGTGGTGATCCGCTGGATCTTCCACTTCGAGTGGAAAGACGGCAGCTTCACCCACATGGAAGAGCTGGCCTACCAGCGCTGGGAAGGCGAGCGCATGGCGGAAGAAACCTTCTTCTATGACCCGGCTCAGCGCGTGCCGCAGAAACGCAGCTAACGCGTTGCGCGGCGGCGCACGCAGTCGATGTACTTGTGCCCATCGGGCGGCTGCCCGCTGCGTTGCGACTCCCACATCATCTCGCCCAGGCATTCCATCACTTCGTGGTGCGCTTCGTGCGCCGAGCCGCGCTTGGCGGCCAGCAGTTCGTAGGCCTGCTTGATGCCACGCGGCTGGTCGATGCTCACCTGCTCGCTGATCGTCAGGTGCATCGAGAGATGCAGGAAGGGGTTGGTGCGGCCGGCTTTTACGTCATAGACGGCGGCCAGTGCGGCGTCCACATCGTCGAGCTCGGCGTGGTACTCCGGGTGCTGGTCAGTCCAGTCGGCGGCCAGGGTTTCCATGGTCGTGAGCGGCAGGCCTTCGCGCCGTTTGCGGTGAGCGTCGCAGAAGAAGCGGCGTACGTCGTGTTGGGAGGGGGCGAACATGGGCGAATTCTCGCCGCTGGCTCGTCCCTGTGCTCAAAGACGGCTCGAGACCACCGCGCGCAAGCTGTCGCCAGCCGAGATCGAAGCGATCTACGAAGCGGCGTATTGACGAGATGGCGTCTCGGTGCGGTTTTGCACCGAGGCTCGTTCTCTCAGAGGCTGAGAACTTTTTGATTTCCGTTCACCCTGAGCCCGTCGAAGGGCCCATGTGCATTGCGCTGGCTCCCTTCGACAGGCTCAGGGCGATCGGGAATGCAGGCTCAGCCCCGAACGGAGAGAGAAAAACGACAATCCTCAACCTCTCAGCCCGGTTCAGCGCACTGCCGCCCCTGGCGGTTGCCCGTAGTTCGGAGAGCGCGGCCCCGGCAGCACGCCGTTGTGCCGCGACGAATTCAGCAGCCGGTAGCCGGCCACATTGGCGTACCTGTACGACTCGTCGGTGGTCGTGCTCACGATCTGCTTCACCAGCGCCGTGATGAGCAGGCCCGCGAGCCCGCCCTGGCTATGTTGCTGCTGCTCGGCTGATGATGCGGTGGCTGCTCCCTTCCACAAGGTTTCGCCTGAGCGCAGATCAACGATGTGGCCTTCCACGGTCACACGCGTTTCACTGGTGACGACGGCGTAGCTGGTGCCGTACTGTTTGACCCTCAGGTACACCGCCGCATCTGCGCCAAAGAATTCGCGGAGCTTTTGCAATGGAATGTCTTGCACTTCGTTGGCGCTGGTGACACCGTTTTGCCGGAAGGTCTCGTCCACCAGGGTGATGGGCAACACGTAGTAGCCGGCCTCGGCCAGGGGGCGCGTTGCATGAGCCCAGACGCCCGGTGTTGCCGTCACCTCGGGCGAGTCATTGACCGGAGGCAGCACCAGCAGGGTGGCCGGTTTGGCCTTCATGAACGCTGTGTAGTCATGGGCCGGGGCTTGGGTCGCGCAGCCGCTCAGCAAGACCAGGGCCAGGGCGGCGCCGTAGAGAGGAATGTGCGAGAGCTTCATGCTGGCTTGTCCTTCTTCGCGGGAGCGTCGAGTCGCTTGAGCAACTGATCCATGTACGGGGCCGACTCGGGGAATGCGGTCTTTTCTGCCAGCCACAGCCGGCGCGCTTCGTTGGTGTCGCCGGCGTTCAGCTTGAGCATGCCCAGGTGGGCACGGAAACCTGGTGGCAGCGCTGCACCTGTGGCCCGTGCCTTTTCGGCGTGAGCTTCCAGGTTGGCAATCTGATCCAGCGGGGGCGCACCATGGCTCAGCAGCGTGTCGTACTGCTGGCGTGGGAAGGCCTCCCACATGTAAATCGGCTTCTGGCGGTTTTGGGCGCACCCGGCCAGCAGGGCAATGGCGGTGGCGAGGGTGAGCAGGTGTACCGAGCGCGCGGCGCTCACCGGCGCAGCTCCTGGCCCCACTGGCCAGCGTCTTTGCCGGCCACAAGATTGTTGACGGCTTCACGCATGGCCAGGTCGAGCACCTTGCCGTTCAGCGTGGAGTCGTAGCTGGCCGTTCCACCAAAGCCCAACACTTCGCGGTTGGAGAGCTCGTACTCGCCCGCACCACGCGCAGAGAACACCACTTCAGACGTGAGGCTGTTGACGATGTTCAAGGTGATCTTCGCGTACGCCACTTGCGATTTGCCACGGCCGAGCAGGCCGAAGAGTTGTTTGTCGCCGACTTCCTTGCGGCCGAACTCGCTGATGTCACCGGTGACCACGTAGGAGGCACCTTTCAGCGTTTGTGCGGTGCCGAGTATCTTGGCCTCTTGCCCTGTTTCAGACATGTTGTCGCGATCGAGTACAGAGAACCGCTGCGACTGCTGGAGGTGGGCAATCAAGGTTGTCTTGGCCTGGCTGCCGAGGCGGTCGACTCCATCAGAGAAAACACCACGCTGGAAACTGGACCGGTTGTCGAACTTGCCGATCGAGACCGAGGCCTTGCCGCCGGCGTAAGGCGCCGCGGCTGCTTGCACCTTCTCCACTTGGACGGTGCGCGAACTTTCGGTGGCGCAGCCTGTGAACGCGAGTGCGAGGATGGCCGCGGTGGCGGCCAGGTGTCGATGAAGCATGGAATCTCCCTGGGTGGACAAGACGCCGGCCGCTCAAGCGGCTCGGTGCGCCGGCGCAGTCTACTCGCGCTTTTTTGGGGATCAGGCGCGCAAGCTTCGTTGGCCGGGCAGGGCGAAGTAGAACCACTCATTGCCAGGCAGTGCGGCCGGGTTCGGGAACACGATGAAGCCATCGCCCGGCGCACGCAGCGCCGTGCCGTCGGCCCGTGTACCGATCAGCTCGCCGGCCTTCAGCGGGGCGTAGCTGGCCCACTCGCGCGCGAAGCGGTCATCGGGGTGGTGGCGGTCGGTCACTTCGGCCAGGCGCAGCAACTCGATGTCAGTGCGTGCCGCAGGCGCCGGTTCGTCCACCAGCTTCAAGTGGGCGAGGGTATTGCGAATGGCGCGGTAGGCCACCTCGGGCGCGCGCGGGTCGGCATGCTGGCCACATTCGAGCGTGATGGCGTAAGCCCCTTGTGTGCGTGCGTATTCGGTCGTGCCCACGCCATAACTCGGGTCGGTGTTGAGCAACTGGGCGCGGTCGGTCGGAGCGGTTCGCTGCAAGCGGTTCTTCACGCCGGTGGCATAGGTGTCGAGCCACCCTTCGACGATGCGGCGCGGCCCGAGGCGCAGCGCCAGTGCCTCTTCTTCGGCTGCATGCAAAAACGGTTCCAGCGCGCCGACGTTGTCGGTCGGCCCGATCATCGCGAAGGGCTCGCCGGCGGTGTGGAAGGAGTGCAGGTCGAGCAGCACCTCGTGCTCGGCGAGCAGCGGGCACAGCACGTTGGCGATGCGGTCTTCAAAGTCTTGCGGGTTGGCGTTGGGCCGCAGGTTGCGGTTGAGGTTGCGGTCACCCGCGCGCTGGCCGCGCTGGTAGGCGAGCGGGTTGGTCACCGGCACGAAGGTCACACTGCCACGCGCGATCTGCAAGGCACCGCTGTCAAGCTCAACCAGCACACGTTCGATGCCACGTGTGCCGCAGGTTTCGTTGCCGTGCACGGCGCCCAGCACGATGAGGCGCTTGCCGGGTTGCAGTGACTTGAAGCCGTGGGTGCGCAGGAAGGAACTCATGGCCTATTTTCGCCCGAGGGCGCCTCTTCAGCGTTGCTGCTCCAGCCGGTGCGCTGCTTGCGCGCCTGCGCTTCTTCGCGCTCCTTGGCCCACAGCCGTTCCAGCTGCTGCCGGCCTTGCTTGGCTACGGCGATGAGTTTGGCCTCGTCTTTCTGGTGCAGCGCCATTTGTTCGAGCAGCTCGATGCTGTGGGCGCGGAAGCGCAGTGCCAGGTTGCGCGCCTGGTGGCGCTCCCAGCCCAGGCTTTCAAGCACGCTGCGTGCGCTCATCAAGGCCGAGTCAAGAGTTTCGCGTTCGATCAGCGTGACGCCACGTTCCCGCAGGCCGTAGTAGTGCGTCACGTTGCGGGCGCGGGCGACGATGGTGAGATGTGGGAAGTGCTCGTTCACCATATCGACCACCTTGAGGCTTTGCTCCACGTCGTCGATCGCGACCACGATCACGCGCGCATGCGCGGCGCCAGCGGTGCGCAGCAGGTCGAGCCGTGTCGCATCGCCATAAAACGCCGGCCAGCCGAAGCGGCGCACCCCTTCCACTTGCTCAGCGTCATGGTCGAGCACCGTGGCATCAATGCCGTTGGCAAACATCAGCCGGCCCACGATCTGCCCGTAACGGCCGAAGCCGGCAATGATCACCGGCGCGCTTTGCGGCTCGCTGATCTCGTCCATATCGACCCGCTTTTGCTTGGCCAGCAGCGGAATCCACCATCTGTCGGCTGCCACCAGCAAGAGCGGCGTGAGCAGCATCGAGATGGCCACCGCTGCGACCAGCAGCGACGAGGTGGGCGCGTCGATCACACCGGCCTGCGCGGCAGTCTGGAACACCACGAAGCCGAATTCACCGCCTTGTGCGAGCAAGATGATGAACACCGGCCGCTCGGGTTTGGGCAGCGGCATGGCGCGCCCCATGCCCCATAGCACGGCTGCCTTCACAGAGAGGAAAGCCAGCACGATGGCGGTGATGAGCAGTGGTTGTTTCAGCACCACCGCAAAGTCGATGCTCATGCCAACGGCGATGAAGAACAGGCCCAACAGCAGGCCCTTGAAGGGCTCGATGTCGGTCTCGAGTTCCTTGCGGTACTCGCTC
>JACMKW010000714.1 GCA_014379885.1 Rhizobacter sp. | reverse complement strand
TCTCAGGCGGCCTCCGCTTCGCTCCGGCTGCCCTGCGATGCTCGGTCTCGTGGCCCGTCGCCGAACTCGCTGCGTTCGCTGCGCTCACTACGCTCAAACAGGCGGCGCGAAGTCAGTCTTTGATGCGCGCTGCGCGCGCTCCCGCAAAGCCCTGTGCTGCTCGACGGCTCAGAAGGGGCCCAAGAGCAATACGGTCGTTGCTTCGCAACATCCCCATCCACGCCTCGCTTCGCATCGGTGGCACGGTTTGCGGTCAGCTCTTCGCTCGCCCACCTCCCCCCGCTCAGGCTGAGGTATCGAAGCCCTGCTCCGCCTACATCTGCGTGGGGAGGTGATGCAGCAGTCTGATCCGAGACGATGCGCAGCGAGCCGAGTGGCAGAGAAATCGCAGCACGCGTTCGGCGTGTCCTCAGCACAGCGGTGCAAGGCCGTAGCTTGTAGCCACGCAGCTGTGACAAATGAAGAGCGCCTTTGCTTTGGTTACTTTCATTTGGCGCGACAAATGGTCGCGCAGCGGGGGTTCGCTCACTTCGCGCAGCGAAGTTAGGCGAACACCAAAGTGACTCGCCCGCCGGGGCGATTACCCGGCGCCGTCGATCAAGCCAGGCAGAACTCATTACGCGAAGCGGCACAAACCGAACAAGGCTTCGATACCTCAGCCCGAACGGCTGTGGGGTTGTGCTGAACGTTTGTTGGCTCATCCCTAACCGCTGACGCTGTGCAGCCATGGCCCTCATGCCTCCGCACTCCGCCCCTTCATCGCAAAGATGCCCTGCGGCCTCTTCTGGATGAACACCACGATAAACACAAGCACCATGATCTTGGCCAGCACAGCCCCCTGCCAACCTTCGAGCAGCTTGTTCAGCACGCCCAGGCCCAGCGCCGCATACACCGTGCCGGCCAGTTGACCCACGCCACCCAACACCACCACCATGAACGAATCAACGATGTAGCCCTGACCCAAGTCAGGCCCCACGTTGCCCACCTGAGAGAGCGCACAACCTGCCAGCCCTGCGATGCCCGATCCGAGTGCAAAGGCATAGGTGTCGATGCGCGCCGTGTTCACGCCCACGCACGCCGCCATCTTGCGGTTCTGTGTGACACCCCTCACGAACAAACCGAGCCGTGTGCGCGCAATCAGCAGCGACACACCCGCCAAAACCAGGATTGCAAACGCCACGATGGCAATGCGATTGAAGGGCAGCGTGAGGTTGCTCATCACATCAACCCCGCCCGACAACCAGGCCGGGTTTTCGACCTGCACGTTCTGCGCGCCGAAGAGCGAACGCACCGCCTGCATCAGCACCAGGCTGATGCCCCAGGTGGCGAGCAGCGTCTCCAGCGGGCGGCCATACAACCAGCGGATCACGCTGCGCTCCATCGCCGCGCCCACCAGGGCTGCGGCAAGGAACGAAGCGGGAATCGCCAGCAGGATGTAGTAATCGAACGCGCTGGGCAGGTAGGTCTTGAACAGGTTCTGCACCACGTAGGTGGCATAGGCGCCGATCATCATCAGCTCGCCGTGGGCCATGTTGATGACGCCCATCAGCCCATAGGTGATGGCCAGGCCGAGCGCGACCAACAGCAAGATGCTGCCCAGGCTCGCACCGGTGAACATCACACCCAGGCGCTCGCCCCAGGCGAGGCGCGACTCCACTGCCTTGAGGGCAATCTCCAGCTGGCTGCGCACGGCGACATCAGATTCGCCGCCTTCGGCAGCCGGTTTCAAGCGCTGCAGCAGCAAGGTCTTGGTGGCCGGTGTGAGGCTTGCGGCCAAGTCTTTCGCGGCCTCCAGCCGCTTGGCCACATCGGTTGACGACACCAGCACGGCCGCGCGCACCTGCGACAGCTGCGTTTTCAAGGACACATCGGCCTCGACAGCGAGTGCCTTCTCGATCAGTGGCAGACGCGTTTCGTCGGCCTCTTCCTTCAAGGCCTTGATCGCCGCGCGGCGCTCGGCCAAGTTGGTCGAAAACAGTTTGAGAGCTGCCAGGCTGCCTTCGATCTCACGGCGCATCTGGTTGCTGTTGATCACGTCTTCGGCGCCCGCCGGCAGCGTGGTGTCGGCGCCAGTGGCAGCGTCACGCGCCTTGCCGTCGTGCACCACGAAGGCGGCGTCGGCAGTGAACTTCACTTCGTCATCGAGCACGGCTTGCAGAAACTTGGCCAGGCCTTCGTCGCCGCGCGACAGGGAAGCGGTAAGCGCGGTGATGCGCTCTTCGTTCTCGCCCTTGACCAGAGACAGCGCCTGTTCGCGCGTCAGCGCGTGAGCACTTGCGGCAGCGCCAATCGCATACAGCAACAACAAGCTTCGACACAGAACATTCAACCAGCGTGCAAGCATCAAATCCCACCCTGCTCCGTCATTCCCACGATTGCGGGAATCCAGGCCTCAGCACAGGTCGATTCCCGTTTGCGCGGGAATGACGACGCTAAAGCCATCCCATCGAACAACCGGGGTGACACGCGCACCCCGGTTGCCCTACTCCGTCAGTGAGCTAGAGGCTCACTTCTTCATCTCAGGCTCGTCCTTCTTCTTGTCGTTGCCTTCGATGTACGGGCTCCAAGGCTTGGCCTTCACCGGGGCGGGGGTCTTCCACACCACGTTGAACTGGCCGTCGGACTTGATCTC
>JACMKW010000713.1 GCA_014379885.1 Rhizobacter sp. | reverse complement strand
TCGAGCAACGGCCTGCGCCTGTTCGTGGTCAACACGCCTGACAACCGCGTGGAGGTCTACAACACGCAATCGGGCGTGCCGGTGCTGACCGAATCGATCCCGGTCGGACTGGAGCCAGTGTCGGTGGCCTTGGCCAACGACAACCAGCTCTGGGTGGTGAACCACCTGTCCGACAGCGTGAGCATCGTTGATGTCTCGACCACGCCCGCGCGAGTCGTCAACACCTTGCTGGTGGGCGATGAGCCGCGCGACATCTTGTTTGCCGGCACCGGCAACAAGTGGGCCTTCATCACCGCGGCCCACCGTGGGCAGAACGCGGGCTTCGACCCGCAACTCGCCTCGCCTGGCGTCGGCCGTGCCGACGTGTGGGTGTATGACGTGGCCAACGTGGGTACCCGGCTCGGTGGCCAGCCGCTGACCCGCTTGAACATGTTCGGCGACACCTTGCGCGGCTTGGCGAAGAACGCTGCCGGTACCCGCGTTTATGCGGCAGTCTTCAACTCCGGCAACAAGACCACAGTGCTGAACGAAGACTTGGGCAACGGCGGGCTGACCTTGCCGTCACCCACGACGGACGCCAACGGCAACGCAGCACCCAGAAACCCGCTGATCGTTCAGAAAAACGCCGCCGGCCGCTGGATGGATAACGGTGACCCGACCCGTGGTGTCGCTGGTTCCGACTTCAGCTCCCGCGTCAAGATCAATCTGCCCGACTACGACGTCTTCACCATCGACACCTCGGGCGGCACACCCTCGGTGACAGCCCGCACCTCGGGGGTAGGCACCACGCTCTTCAACGTGGCCGTCAACCCGTCGTCCGGCAAGGTCTACGTGAGCAACCAAGAGGCGCGCAACGTCGTGCGCTTCGAAGGCCCGGGCACCCGCTCGACCACCGTGCGCGGCCACTTCGTGGAAAGCCGAATCACGGTGATCGATGGCGCCAACGTGCTGCCGCGCCACCTCAACAAGCACATCACCAGCTACGACCAGGCCGTGGGCACCGCTGCCGAAAAGGCCGCAAGCCTGGCCATGCCGCTCGAGATGGCCATCAGCCCCGACGGCGCCACGATGTATGTGGCGGCCATGGGCTCCAACAAGCTGGGTCGCATCAGCACCTCGCAGCTCGAAGGCAACAGCTTCACGCCCTCAAGCAGCAACCACGTCACCCTCACCGGCGGCCTGCCCACCGGCGTGGTACTCGACCCGACGCGCAACCTGGCATTCGTGACCACCCGCGGCGACAACGGTGTCTCGGTGATCAACACCTCCAGCTTCAGCGAAGTTGGCCACGTCACGATGTTCAACCCTGAGCCGGCCATCGTGAAGGCGGGGCGCAAGTTCATGTACGACGCATCGCTGACTTCCAGCCGCGGCGATTCGTCATGCTCCGGCTGCCACATCTTCGGCGACGTCGATCACATTGCATGGGACCTGGGCAACCCGAGCGACAGCCGCGTGAGCAGCCCGAACCCCTATAACGCCAACGTGCCGGCCTTCGGCCGCAAAGCCAACTTCCACCCGATGAAGGGGCCGATGACCACGCAAAGCTTCCGTGGCATGACGCGTCATGGCCCCTTGCACTGGCGTGGTGACCGCACGGGTGTGAGCCGCAGCACGGGGGAAACGCTGGAGCACCAAGCTTTCGAAGACTTCAACGTGGCCTTCACCGGGTTGCTGGGGCGCGAGTCGCAGCTCACGGCTGCCGAGATGAAGTCTTTCGCTGACTTCGCGCTCGAGCTGGTGTACCCGCCGAACCCGATCACCAACCTGGACAACTCGCTCACGACCATCCAGGCGGCTGGGCGCAATGTCTACTTCAACGTCACCTCCGACACGGTCACCACCTGCAATGGCTGCCACACGGTCAATCCGGCGCAGGGCCTGTTCGGTTCCGACGGCACCATGTCCATCGAAGGCGCACAGCTGGATCAGGACTTCAAGATCCCGCACATCCGCAACATGTACCAAAAGATCGGCATGTTCGGTACGAACTCGTCCAGAAGCGTGTTCGCCAACGTGGGTGACCAAATCCGTGGGTACGGCTACAACAACGCCGGCAAGTTCGGGACGCTCGTCCAGTTCTTCTCGGAAGACGTGTTCAATGCCCTCTCGCTCACCCAGAAGCAGCAAGTGGAGCAGTACGTTTTGGCAGCTCCGGCCGACATGAACCCCATCGTCGGCCAGCAGGTCACGGTGACCTCGGCCAACGCGGCGCAGTCTGACGTGACGGCTCGCGTGAACCTGCTGGCCGCGCGCGCCAGGATCACCAGCCCGGCGCCCGAGTGCGAGCTGGTCGCCAAGTCGGTGGTCGGTGGCGTTCTCAAGGGCTGGGTGCTGAACAGCGCCGGCTACTTTGTGCCGAACATGTCCGGCGAAGCGGCCGTGACGCAAGCGGCGCTGATCACGCAAACC
Source organism: Rhizobacter sp. (assembly GCA_014379885.1). The sequence goes on along the minus strand of JACMKW010000713.1, from coordinate 703 downwards.
GCCTCGGCGGGTTCGCCGGTGACCTTCACCTGCGTGCCTCCAGGCAATGGCACCCGTGTCGGTGTCGACCGCGACGGCAACGGCACGCTGGATCGGGACTGATCTCTTGTTGTGAACCTTGCAAGGCAAGCGGCTCACCGCCTGCCTAGCTTCAAGCCCCCATCGGCCATGTCGGTGGGGGCTTTTTCGTGGCGAGGGTGGGTAGGCAAGCTGATTGGCCTTGCTCCGTAGAATCGCCGCGATGAGTTCTTCTCCACTGGCGGCTGATGCAGCTGCAGCCCAACGAGCCATGTGGCCCGGCCTCTTGTTCGCCGTGTTGGGCGCCATCGCGTTTTCGGGCAAGGCCATCATCGTCAAGCTGGCGTACCGCTACGGCGTGGATGCGGTCACGCTGATCATGTATCGCATGCTGTTCGCGCTGCCGATGTTCCTGTTGCTCTCGTGGTGGTCGGGGCGTGGCAAGCCGGCGCTGACACGGCGTGATTGGCTGGTGGTGAGTGGCTTGGGCTTCAGCGGCTACTACCTCGCCAGCTTTCTGGATTTTGTCGGGCTGCAGTACATCACCGCAGGCCTGGAGCGGCTCATCCTGTACCTCAACCCCACCCTGGTGCTGGTGCTGGGCTGGGTGGTCTACAAACGCCGCATCACACGCCTGCAGGCGGTCGCGATGGCGGTGAGTTACGGCGGCGTGTTGCTGGTGTTC
>JACMKW010000712.1 GCA_014379885.1 Rhizobacter sp. | reverse complement strand
GTGGCTGGCCAACACGCTGGCCTCGGTGCTGCGCGGTGGCGGGCGCCATGCGCTCGCGGCACGCACGCTGGTGCTGATGTGGCTGGTGTTCCCATTTCTGGCCTGGTTGTTGGCCGAACCGCTGGGCCTGGGCCTTGCCGGCGTGGGCGCCGCGCTGGCGCTGGTGTCGTGGGCTGCGGCCATCGCGATGGCGCTGGTGGTGATGCGCGGCGGTGCGGGCTTTGTGCCCACGCTCAGGGCGCGGCCGTCGGGCGTGTTGTTCAAGCGCATCCTCGCGGTGGGTGCGATCGCCTGCACGCTGGCGGCTGTGGCCAACCTCACCACCATCCTCGTCACGGCCCAGCTGCGCGGCTACGGTGTTGCTGCGGTGGCGGCGTATGGCATTGCAGCGCGCCTGGAGTTTCTGGTCGTGCCGCTGGCCTTTGGTGTGGGCTCGGCACTCACCGCACTCGTGGGCCGGGCGGTGGGGGGTGGCGACTGGTCGCTGGCGCGCCGCACTGCCTGGGTCGGCGGCTTGTTGTCATTCGGCGTGACGGGGGTGATCGGCCTGAGCGTGGGCCTGGCGCCGCTGCAGTTCGCGCAGCTCTTCACCTCTGACGCCAACGTCACCTCCATCGCCGCGCGAGCTCTCCAATTCACCGGCCCGGCCTTCGGCGGCTTCGGGCTCGGCATGGCGATGTACTTCGCCTCGATGGGCGCCGGCCGCATGAAATGGCCGGTGATCGCAGCCCTGGCGCGCATCAGCCTGGCCGTGGGCGGCGGCTGGTGGCTCGCCAACGTGGCCGGCCTGGGCCTGGAAGGTCACTTCATCGGGGTGGCGCTGGGCATCACGGCTTACGGTGTGCTCACCGCGTCAAGCGTGCGGCCTGGGGTGTGGCCGGGGGTGCAGCATCGCTAATCGACCAGCAGCTTCTGATCCAACAGTTCTTGCACGATGTCGGCTTGCAATCGATCCCGTCGGCGCTTTGCCGCCTCGCGATGGAGCGCTTTCTCTGCCGTCCAACGCTTGAACTCCACGAAGGCCGATGGCGCGATGGTGCGCATCAACGCCATGCGGCCGTTGACGGAGATGACTGCATGCTCGAAGCGCGGCGCTGTGGTCAGTACTGAAGCGCGAACCGCCTGAACCGGCCACAGGTCGCCCTCGTCGTCTGAGAATCGAAACGGGTGGGGGTCGTTCTCGATCGGCTGACGGCGCAGGAAGTCGACGTCGAAGCCCCGCGCGTTGATGGCAATTTCGTTCTGCCCTTCCTTGCGTTCGAAGGTTCGGCCTGCGCGCTTCAAAACCCCCAGCACCGAGGCATCCAGATGCCCCAGGGCAGTCATGAACTGCACGCGTTTGCGCGCATCCCATAGCAGGGCGACGTCCTGGGTTGCCAGTGCTCCCTGGACGATGCGAACGCTTGCGGCCGTCTCGTAGGCATACAAGGCATGAGTACCTACGAGATGGTCGTGGCATCGATGACCTGCCGCGTGGCGTTGTCGGGAGGGGTAGGAAGTTCATCACCGCAAATTCAGCAACATGAATTTATGCGGTGAATCTTTATAAATCAACAACTTGGGCGTTCGAGCTTGAAGTTCCAGATGTGACTTGAAGATCGCGGATCTCGACGAACACTGGATCTCTATTTCAGGCGTTCCGTCTTCTTGCAGCTCGACACCAATGCCATGCAGCTGGAGCCGTTGCGTCGGAAGACAGGTCTTGCTGCTCGTGTCTAGATTCCACTCTTGATCGAGTTCAAGGCACTCGATTTCCTCGTGCTCCGCAGGATCTGAACTCGACGATTGCGCCGGACCCTTTCGGGCCTCCACACACTCTTCGGCCCATTCGCGCCGAAACACTTGGCGCAGGATCGGAGACGCTTTTCGCGCAGGTGCCAACTTGTGGCTGAAGTCAAATGACGCGAGCTTGGGCAAGCAAAAAACCTGGTGCGCCCGGCTGGGATCGAACCAGCAACCCCTGCCTTCGGAGGGCAGTACTCTATCCATTGAGCTACAGGCGCGTAGGGCCGCGATTCTATCAGCGCACCTCTCGCGACGAGCTTGCCTCACGGAGCGCCCGTTTATAATCCCGCGGTTTTGCGCCACCAACGGTCCAGCCGCCGAGGATTCCATGAGCGACCCCCATCACAGCCCCTCCGAACACGAAGACGAAGCCCACGAAGGGCCGGTCAAGACCGTCAAGCAGCTCATCGCGGCGGTGCTGTTTGCCTTCATCATTCCCATCGCCGTGATCGTCCTGCTGGTCAGCTACGTGGGCTCCAGCCACCAGCCTTCGGCCGGCAGCGACGGCCAGACGCCCGAAGCCATTGCTAGGCGCATTCAGCCGGTGGCCGGCGTGGACGTGAAAGACGCGTCCGACCTGGCTTCGCTCAAGACGGGCGAGCAGGTGTTTGCCGCCCAGTGCACCGCTTGCCACACTGCGGGTGTGGCGGGTGCACCCAAGCTGGGTGATGCAGCAGCCTGGGCCCCGCGTCTCGGCCAGGGTTATGCCACCCTGCTGACCAGCGCCCTCAAGGGCAAGGGCGCCATGGGCCCGCAAGGGGGTGGTGATTTCAGCGACTTTGAAATCGGCCGCGCCGTGGTTTACCTGGCCAACAAGAGCGGTGGCAAGCTCGACGAACCCAAGGCACCTGTCGCCGCTTCGGCGGCTTCTGCCAGCAACTGAGGCACCCCCAGCGCTCACGAACCAGCCGACCTGCGGGTCGGCTTTTTCATACCTTTTTTATTTTTGCGCATCTGAACCGAATCTGGCTGCGTAGAGTGCTCAAGCGACTCATCACCGAGTTCGCCCCACCCCTTCTGAACAACCCGCTTCCTGGAGATGAGCATGAAAAACACCCTGCTGCTTGCCAGCCTCGCCGTGCTGGCTTCGGCCTGCGCCACCTCGCCGGCCCCGATGATGGTCGACAACATGAGCCTGCCCGAGGCAGTGCGCGCACCGGCCGGCGCACGCCAGACGATGTGGACCGTGGGCCGCGGCGAACTGACCTACGAATGCCGCGAGAAGAAAGACATGGCGGGCGCCTTCGAATGGGCCTTCGTCGGCCCGGTTGCCACGTTGTACGCCGCCGACCAGAAGGCCGTGGGCAAGTACTACGCCGGCCCGACCTGGGAATCGGCTGATGGCTCCAAGGTCACTGGCAAACAAGTTGCTGTCGCCCCGGGCGGCGCTGGCAACATCCCGCTGCAGTTGGTGAAGGCCGACCCCGCCATGGGCAGTGGTGCCATGCAGGGTGTGGCCTACATCCAGCGCCTCAACACCAAGGGCGGCGCAGCACCGGCCACTGGGTGTGACGCCATGGCCAAGGGCAAGCGCCAACAGGTCGGCTACGCGGCCGACTACGTGTTCTACGGCATGTGAGCCTGAGGGGCCTCTGGGGCAGGGGCCTGGGCTTGTGGGCTCAGGCAATGCCCGAAGCGTTGCGGCAGGTCGGCGCCGCGCAACTCGGCCACCTTCCAGTGGCCGGCTTCGATGGCGTCGGCCGCCGTTTCCATGTCGAGCGTGTGCACCACGCCCAGGCCGATGTCGGTGGCGATGAAAAGCCGGCCGGTTTCGTCGAGCAGCGCGGCTTCGTAGTGGGCATCGCGGCCGGTGTGCGAGCGCACCTTGGGGGCTTCGCCGGTTACGGCTTCGAGGCGCCACACCCACGGGGCGCTTTCCAGCTCAACATATACACGCTGCGGGCCGTTCTGGAAAAACCAGCAACCGTGTTCGTCGTGGTCGTAGTTGCGTGCGATGAACTCCTGCAGCTTGTCGTGGTTGATGCGGCTGCCCTTGATCTTGGGGAAGGGCCCTGCGGCCTGAACGCGGTCGTCGCGCATGTACCAGTCGCCGCGGGCGTCGAGCGCCAGCCAGCCGTAGCAGGCGGGCACGTTGGGCCATTTCTTCAGCGCGGCTTTGACGATGTCATCCATTCAGTTCTCCTTGGCGCGGCGGGCCGAGAGCCGGGCCGCCCCAAGCCGGCCCGCATTCCCTTGGGGGATCGTCAAAGGTACGCCTTGGGCGAGGGGTTGTCATCCGTTCAGCGCGGCTTTGACGATGTCATCCATCGGTTTTCTCCTGTGATGCCTCTCCGGTGTGGGCGCCCATCCAGCCCATCACCTGTTCTGGCAACGTGAGCACGTGACCGGGCCAACGCCCGCGGGCAAAACCGACATGGCCACCGTGCTGGGGCTGCCACAGTGTCACGAAAGCACCAACCTCGTGCTGTTTTGGCAAGCTGGCAGCGGGCACAAAGGGGTCATTGAGCGCATTGAGCAGCAGCGCCGGGATTCGGATGCGGTGCAGGTGCGGCTTGGCCGAACCGCGCGCCCAGTAGTCTTCGGTGCTGCGAAACCCGTGCAGCGGCGCGGTGAAGATGTTGTCGAAGTCGTACAGGTCACGTGCAGCCTGCAGCTTGCGGCCATCGAACAAGCCTGGGTGCTGGGCCAGCTTGCGCAAGGCCTTGGGCACCATGCTGCGCAAAAACATTCGGGTGTAGACCTGCCGGTTGAAGCCGCTGCCGATGGCGTGGCCACCCGCGGCCAAGTCGATGGGCGAGCTGATGGCGCACACGGCACGCACCGTCTGCGAGGCCGTCTCGCCGGCCTCTTCAGCCCAGCGCAGCAGCGCATTGCCGCCCAGCGACACGCCTACCGCGACGATGGGGCCGTGGTGAATCTCACGCATGCGCCTGAGCACCCAACCGATCTCTTCATGGTCGCCGGAGTGGTAGGCGCGCGGAGCGAGGTTGAGTTCACCGGAGCAGCCGCGAAAGTGCGGCACGGCATAACGCCAGCCGTTCTCGCGTGCCCAGTTGGCGAAGGCGCGTGCGTAGTGGCTGGCCGAGGAGCCTTCCAGGCCGTGGAACAGCACGAGAAGCGGGCGGGCGACGCTTTCATCGTCGGGGAGAGCGCCGAAATCGACGTCGATGAAGTCTTGATCGGGGGTGGGCCAGCGCTCGCGTCGATATGCCGGTGCCGGGCCTTGGTGGCTGCGCGAGAACAACGCCGGCCAGATGGTCTGCAGGTTACCGCCCACCGGGCCATGGCCCGCGAGCCAGCGGGGGGCGCGGTAGTTGTGCATCGTGTTCAGTGAAGCACGGAAGGCGTCTCGCCCACCTCGGGCAGCTCTTGCGCCGAGCCGGGGCTGGCGTGGTGGGCCACCAGGCGCCAGCCCAGCGAGGTTTTCAGGTACACGTTGGTGGCAATCACCCAGGCCACTTGCGGGCCTTCTGCGGTCAGCACCTGAATGCGCTCCACCACGCTGTGCACGGCACTGCCGTGGGTGACGATGCGGCGCACCTTTTCAGGCCGGGCATCGATCACGCCGTTGGCGAACATGGCGTCGAAGGCGGCACGGATGGCGGCTGCGCCCACCACGCGCGGCCCGTTGGGGTGCACGCAGCAGATCTCGTCGTCGTCAGACCACACGGCCATGAGCTTGTCGATGTCGCCGCGTTGCAGCGCTTCATAGAACTGGGCCTCCGCGTCGTCGGGTGATGTCATCAGCGCGATGTCAGGGGGCTTGTTGCGGGCCATGGGCGCGTGTGTGAGGTCAGAGGAAGATCACGGTCTTCTGGCCATTCAGAAGCACACGGTGTTCCACGTGCCAGCGCACCGCGCGTGCCAGCACCATGCATTCGACATCGCGGCCGGCGGCGGTGAAATCTTCGGCGCTCAGCGAGTGGTTCACGCGTGCCACGTCTTGTTCGATGATGGGGCCTTCATCGAGCTCGGCCGTCACGTAGTGGGCGGTCGCGCCGATCAGCTTCACACCGCGGTCGTGCGCCTGGTAGTACGGCTTGGCGCCCTTGAAGCTGGGCAGGAAACTGTGGTGGATGTTGATCGCGCGCCCGCGCAAGAAAGTGCAGAACGCCGGACTCAGGATCTGCATGTAGCGCGCCAGCACCACCAGGTCGACCTGATGCTCGGTGATCAGGGCCTCGATCTGCTGCTCTTGTGCACGCTTGGCCTCGGGCCCGCTGCCTGCGACCAACGGGAGATGATGAAAGGGGATGCCATAGCGCACGGCCAGATCGGCGAAGGCCGCGTGGTTCGACACGATGGCCGGAATGTCCACACCCAGCTGGCCCGAATGCCAGCGGTACAGCAGGTCGTTCAGGCAGTGGCCGTGCTGGCTCACCATCAACAGCACGCTCGGGCGGCGCGCCAGGCTGTGAAACTGCGCGTCCATGCCGAACTGCTCGCGCACGCTGGTAAACAGGTTGGTCAGCGTGTCGGTGCTGGCCAGGTGCGGCGGTGCTTCGAAGTGCACCCGCATGAAGAACAGGCCGGTGCTGTGCACGCCGGTTTCATCGGGCAGGTCACCGAATTGCTGCGAATCAAGGATGTTGCAGCCGGCCTGGTACAGCAGGCCCGCGACGGTGAAAACGATGCCCTTGGCGTCGCGGCACGACAGGGTGAGAACAAACTCGCGTGATTGCGACAAGTTGGGCGGCATGGTGCTCGGAATTGTACGGACGGGCCGAGATGCAAGAAGAAGCCGCCGTCACACGATCATCCCCACCCCCCGTGTTGCGTGTTCTTGCGACCCTAGAATGCCGCAGCGTGATATCCATCACACCCCCACCTGCCCATGGCCACTGACCCGCAAGACTGGAGTGAGCGAAGCCGCGAGTTGTCGCACCTGCTGGCGCGTGCCGGGCTGGGCGATCGTGTGGCATTTGCCTCGTTGTACGAGCGCACCAGCTCGCATCTGTTTGCCGTGGTGCTGCGTATCAACAGGGACAGGGCGCAAGCCGAAGACGTGCTGCAAGAGGTTTACGTCAATGTCTGGCGGGCTGCTCAATCTTTCGACGCAGCACAGAGCCAGCCCTTGACCTGGCTCACCAGCGTGGCGCGCAACCGCGCGATTGACAGCCTGCGCCGCAAGCAGACCGAGCCGCAAACCCGGCCCGTGCCCCTGGCAAACGATGATGACGAGGAACGAGACGTGTACGACGACATGGCCGACAACGCACCCGGACCGCTGGCGCTTCTGAGCCAGGCCTCGGATGCGCGCGCCTTGTCGAGCTGCATGCAGGGCTTGACGGCGCAACAGCGGCAGAGTGTGGCGTTGGCGTTCTATGACGGGCTGAGTCATGCCGAGGTGGCCGAGCAGATGCGTCAGCCCTTGGGCACGGTGAAGTCGTGGGTGCGGCGCGCCTTGCTGTCGCTCAAGTCGTGTCTTGAAAGCGCTGTCGTGCGCGACACGCAGGCTGAATGACATGACGACCCCTAGACACCTTCAGCGTCGTCCCTCAAGCGGATCAGCCCTCTTGGGGCGCCCCGGCGAGTACTGACATGGACTACAGCCGCCCCGAACTTGTTGACCGTCTGGCCGCCAGCTATGTAGCCGGCACGCTGCGTGGCCCTGCGCGCCGCCGCTTTGTGTCGCTGATGCGTTCGCACCCTGGGCTTCGCTTCGCCGTTCAAGGCTGGGAGGCGCGCTTGATGCCACTCACCATAAGCTTGGCCCCGGTGCTTGCGCCACCGCGCGTGTGGCAACGCATCGAAGCGCGCATCGCGCCCAAGGTTGCGACCGCAGCGCGGGTTGGTTGGTGGGGTCAATTGGCGGTGTGGCGTGCCTTCTCGGGCGTCGCCACGGTGGCGGCGGTGACGCTGGCGGTGCTGCTGGCCAGCCCGTCGCCTTCGCAGCCGCCCATCATCGTGGTGCTGTCACCTGCGGGTGTCACGGCGCCCGCAGGGGGTGTGGTGCCGGCCTCGTTTGTGGCCAGCATCAGCGCCGATGGGCGGTCCATGGTCACCAAGCCTATTTCCAACGTGGCGCTGCAAGCCGACCGCGCGCTGGAGCTGTGGGCCGTGCCGCCACAAGGCGCACCACGCTCGCTGGGGGTCATCTCTGAGAAGGCTGTCACGGTGGTCAAGCGTGGTCGTGTGCTCGACAACACGGCGGCCCTGGCCGTGACTCTGGAGCCGCCGGGTGGGTCGCCCACGGGCGCGCCCACGGGCCCCATCCTCTACGTTGGCAAACTGGTGCTGTGACCTGACGCTCCTGGCGCGTGGCTCATGCGCGAGAGGAACTCGATCCTGGCGCGGTTGGCAGCGTATGCATGTCAGTGCGCGGGGAGCAGGGCATCGTTGAGGGCGGTCTGCACTCGTGAGGCCGACACGCCGGTCAGGCAGCGGGTGTGCCCGAAACGGCAGACGCGGTCGAAGCAGGGCGCGCAGTCCAGTTGCAGTTCTTCCTTCAACCAGAGCACACGCGCCTTGTTGTTGAGCGGCGGTGTGTGCTCGGGGCTGGTGGAGCCGAACACCGCGACTTGTGGGATGCCGAAGGCGGCGGCCACATGCATCAGGCCTGAGTCGTTGCTGACCACACCGCGTGCGGCGGCGATGATCGCCATCGCGTCGATCAGCGAGGTCCTTCCCGCCAGCACCACACAAGCACCGGGCGCGGCGTGGGCGATCTCATCGCACAACACGGCTTCCTTGCCCGACCCCAGCAACACGATGGGCAGGCCATGGGCTGCGTGCAGCGAGCGCGCCAGTTCGGCGTAATGGCTGGCGGGCCAGCATTTGGCGGGGCCGTATTCGGCGCCGGGTGCGAAGGCCCAGTAGCCCTGCGGCGCAAGCGAGGCGGCAGCGGTGGCTTGCTGCAAGCGGGCGGCGTCGAATTGAAGCCGTGGTTGTTCGCTGTGCGCCGCCGCACCGGCCAACGCACGATAGAACGCGACCATCGGCGGGCGTCCACCGGGGTTGGGCAGGCGTTGGTTCAGCAGGATGTAGCGGCCTTCGCCTTGATAACCCACCCGTTTTGGGATGCCGGCGAAGAATGGGATGAGGGCCGCCTTCAGCGAGTTTGGCAACACGTAGGCGGTGTCGAAGCGGCCTCGCAAACCAGCCGCCACACGCCGCCGCGCCGACCAGTCGAGGCGCCCGTGGGCGAACGGTAGTTCGATCACTTCACTCACCTGCGGCATGGCGCGGTACACCGGCGCCACCCAGGGCAGCGCGGCGACTGTGAGCTTCTCGCCGCGTTCGGACAGGGCGCGCAGCAGTGGCTCCGACATCACCGCGTCGCCAATCCATTGCGGCGCGATGATGAGGCTTGCCATCTCAGTGACCGCCGTGAACCTTCTCGCCGGCTTTCAGGCGGTACTCGGTGCCGCAATAAGGGCACTTGCCGACGCCGGTGGTCGCCACGTCGATGAACACCTTCGGGTGGGTGCTCCACAGCGTCATCTTCGGGTTGGGGCAGGCCACGACACCGGGGCCTTGCAGGTCGGTGGCCACAACTTCGATCACTGCTTTGGGTTCGCGCGCTTTGATGTCACTCGCTTTGATGTCACTCATGTCAGCCCCTTCAAACAGCCGTCAGCCACTCAGCGTACTTCGGGTTGCGCCCGTTCACGATGTCGAAGAACGCGCTCTGGATCTTCTCGGTGATCGGCCCGCGCGAGCCTTGGCCGATCTCGATGCGGTCGAGCTCGCGGATCGGCGTCACTTCAGCCGCGGTGCCGGTGAAGAAGGCTTCGTCGCTGATGTAGACCTCATCGCGCGTGATGCGCTTTTCCTTCAGCTCCAGGCCCAGGTCCTTGCAGATGGCGAACACGGTGTTGCGCGTAATGCCGTTCAACGCACCGGCCGACAAGTCGGGTGTGTAGACCACGCCGCCCTTGATCACGAACAGGTTCTCGCCCGCACCTTCGCTGACGAAGCCGGAAGCATCGAGCAGCAGCGCTTCGTCGTAGCCGTCTTCGGTGGCTTCCATGTTGGCGAGAATGGAGTTGGTGTAGTTGCTCACCGCCTTGGCCTGCGTCATCGTGATGTTGACGTGGTGTCGTGTGTAACTGCTGGTCTTCACGCGGATGCCGCGC